>NZ_JAPVLS010000012.1:0-159631 GCF_027158125.1 Streptomyces sp. H39-C1 | reverse complement strand
ACGGGCCACCTCATGATCATCTGGCTTAGACACCACAATGATCACGAAGCCCGTGCCTGCTCTGCTATGCGCCCCAACCGGTCACAACCCGACCAGCCGCACGACCCCGGAACTTGCAACCGCCCTGCCTGACCGGTGCCTGCGCTTGCTGTGCTGGGACGCCGCTCCCGTGCTGGGTTGGTGCTGGGATACTCGCCCCGGAAACCGTGCTCTCGCAGGTGAGAGCTCTGCATGTGGCGTTCGGGAACAACGTCAAGGCCCTGCAAGGTCGTTGACGCTGTTCCCGGCCCGGACGCGGTCCGCCGCACGGTCGGCGGCGGACCGGTCTACGAGGTGCGCTCCAGGACCATGGCCATGCCCTGACCTCCCGCGGCGACGACGCTGACCAGGGCGGTGCTCCGGTCGTCATGGCGCAGCGCCGTGAGCGCGGTGGTGGTCAGCCGGGCCCCGGCCGCTCCGTACGGCTCGCCCAGGGCGATGGACCCGCCGTGCGGGTTCATCCGCTCGGGGTCCAGGCCCAGTTCGGCGCAGTAGGCCAGGACCTGGGCGGCGAAGGGCTCGTTCCCGGCGACGGTGTCGAGGTCCGACAGCGACAGCCCGGCCCGCGCGAGTGCCGTCCGGGTCGCGGCGACCGGGGCCGGGCCTTCGGTCTCGGGTGTGGCGGCGCTGACGCCGGTCGAGAGGATCCTGGCCAGCGGGATGTGGCCGTGGGCGCGGGCGTACTCCTCGGACATCACGACGACGGCCGCGGCTCCGTCCGACAGTGGCGCGCTGTTGCCCACGGTGATCCGGCCGTCGGGACGGAAGCGCGGCGGCAGGGCGGCGAGGGTCCGTTCGGTCACTCCGGTGCGGGGGCAGTCGTCCGTCGCGGTGGTCGTACCGTCAGGGCTCTTCACCGCGACGATGTCACCGAAGTGGAAGCTCTCGGCGAGGGCGAGTTGGGTGAGCCGGTGGGAACGGGCGGCGTAGGCGTCCATGTCGGTGCGGGTGATGCCGTAGACGTCGGCGACGTTCTCGGCGGCGAGACCTACCGGGATGTAGGGGTCGGGCGTCCCGCCCTTGTCCCGAGGGTCGCTCCAGGGCGCCGTGCCCGGGCCTGAGCGCTCGACGGTGCGCTGCCCGGCGACTCCGAAGGCGGGGTTCTCGGTGCCGGGCCAGGTGTCCGAGCTGCCGTGGGCGAGCCGGGACTGGGACTCGACCCCGGCCGCGACGACGACATCGGCGTCACCGCAGCGCACGGCCTGGGCGGCCATGCGGACGGCCTGCAGGGAGGAGGTGCAGAAGCGGTTGACGGTGACGCCGGGGACGTGGTCCCAGCCGAGCAGGATCGCGGCGATCCGGGCGATGTTGAACCCCTGCTCCCCGCCGGGCAGCGCACAGCCGACGACCAGGTCGTCCACGCTTTCCGGTAGCAGCCCCGGAACGCGGGCGAGGGCCTCGGCGACGGTACGGGCGAGCAGGTCGTCGGGGCGCACCGCGGCCAGCGAGCCCTTGTGGGCGCGGCCGATGGGTGTGCGGACGGTGGAGACGATCACGGCGTGCTGCATGGCGGACATCCTGTGCGATCGGGGTGGTGGGAGGGGACGTTCGGGGCGGTGTTCGTAGTGCCAGGAGAAGTTCCGGCGCGTGTCCGGAGGTGGGCGGAGATTCAGAGGTGCAGAGCGGGCCGGTGGGTGCGCAGCCACAGGTCCAGGTCCAGGACGAGCTCCAGCCCCTCACGGGGGAAACGTTTCGTGCCGGAGGGTTCCAGCAGCAGACTCCGCACCGCGCGCACGTCGAGCAGGTCGGTGGCCGGGCTTCCGGTGGCGAGCAGCCGGCTGACCTGACCGGTGAGCGCGGCACGGTAGGCGGGGTCGCGGACCATCGGATAGGGGCTCTTGCGGCGGGCCAGGACCGGTGGGGGGAGCAGGTCCGCGACGGCGGCGCGCAGCAGGCTCTTCTCGCGGCCGTCGAAGGTCTTGAACTCCCAGGGGGTGTTGAAGACGTACTCGACCAGCCGGTGGTCAAGGAACGGAACCCGGACCTCCAGGCCTGAGCCCATGCTGAGACGGTCGGTGCGGTCCAGCAGGCAGGGCAGGAAACGGGTCAGGTTGAGGTAGCTGTCGCGGCGCAGCGCGGCCTCGCCGGGCGTGGTGCCCGGCAGGTGCTCGATCTCGGCGGCTGCGGCCGCGTGCAGGTCGGCGCGGTGCGCGGGCAGTTCCAGAGCCGCGGCCAGAGCGGGGTCGAGCAGCCGGGTGAGGTCCGACCGGTCCAGCACGGTGTCCCAGGGAAAGGATTCTACTGCCGCAACCCGAGGGGTGAACCAGCGGTAGCCGCCGAAGATTTCATCGGCCCCCTCTCCGGACAGGGTGACCGGGAAGTGCTCGCGGACCGCGCGGAACAGCAGCATCAGCGACGTGTCGAAGTCGCCCATCGTCAACCCGTCGCGCAAAGAGCCGACACGGGAGCGGTGGGACGGATCCGCGAGATCCTGGGCCGCCGGGGCGACCGTGCGGTGCGCGGTGTCCAGATGGCGCACCATCAGGTCGGCGTAGGGTCCGTCCGGGTCGCGCTCCATGGCGTCCTGGCCGGAGGCGCCGGCGCCCAGGTCCACCGACAGCGTGTGCAGGACGTCGACCTCGGGGCGGGCCAGGGCGGCGATGGCGCTGGAGTCCAGCCCCCCGGACAGCAGGACACTGACCGGGACATCGGCCCGCAACTGCCCGGTGACGGCCTGGCCCAGCAGGGTGCGCACCCGCTCCACCGTGGTCGGAAGGTCGTCACGGTGTTCGGCGGGCGTCAGCGACCAGTAGCGGCGGGTACGCACACCGTCGGGAGTCAGGGTCGTCACGGTGCCGGGCTCGATCTCCCGTAGCCCCGCGAAGGCGCTGCGCCCCGGTGTCTTGATCATCGGGTGGGCGGACAGCAACAGTTCCCGCAGCCCGTCCAGCTCCAGCCGGGCCGGCACGGCAGGGTGCGCCAGCACCGCCTTGGGCTCGGAGCCGAACACCACCCCATCGCTGGTCCGCGCGTAGCACAGCGGCTTGATCCCGAACCGGTCGCGCACCAGGGTCAGCCGCCGGTGCGCGGGCTCCCATGCCGCGTACGCGAACATCCCCTCCATGCGGGCCGGAGCCTGTTCGCCCCAGGCGTCGACGGCCTGCAGTACCACCTCGCTGTCGCAGCGGGTCCTGAACCGGCGCCCGCGCGCGGTCAGTTCCGCCCGCAGCTCCGCGTGGTTGTACACCTCACCGGTGAACACCACCGCCAGAGCCGTGCGCCCGCCCCGCGTCAGCACCAGCGGCTGACGCCCGCCGATCAGGTCGACGGTGGCCAGGCGGGTGTGCCCCAGCCCCGCCGCATCCCCGGTCCAGGCAGCCGAGGCATCCGGCCCCCGGCAGGCCAGCGTCTCCGTCATCTCCTTGAGGGAGACCTCTTCGGTCCCCGAGGGCGCGCAACCCGCGAACCCGGCATAGCCGGCCAGCCCACACATCGGTGAAACTCCCCACGCCTCCGCACGCGCGGCAGGCTGTAAATCCCAGGACCCCGCCCCGTGACGCGTGTGCCGGCCGCGGCTACGGATCCGCGACCGGACTCACTGCGCCGGCCGCCATCACTGAAACGATCAAGGCCCGACCAGGTCACCGTCGGAGCACGGTGATCCGGCGCGCAGGGCGTCCGGGGTGCGCCGGCAGCGGTGCCGGGCGAGAGTGGAACGGTGCGGCGGGCCCGCCGACGTGCCGCTCCCGCGGCGACGGCGACCGGCGGAGGCAGGCGGCCGGCCCGAGGAGGCCACGATGGAACCGGTGAAGGCGCTGGACCGGATCGCCTTTCTGCTGGAGCGCGCCCAAGCGGCGACGTACCGGGTGGATGCGTTCCGTACGGCGTCGGAGGTGGTCGCGGGGCTAGGGCCCGAGGAGGTCGCCGCACGGTCGGCGGCCGGCACGCTGCAGGCGGAGAAGGGCATCGGTCCCAAGACGGCCCAGGTCGTCAAAGAGGCGCTGGCCGGGGCCGTGCCCGGCTACCTCGAACGGCTGGAGGCGGAGGCGGCGGCGCCGCTCGCGGAGGGCGGAACGGCGCTGCGCGCCCTGCTGCGCGGCGACTGCCATCTGCATTCGGACTGGTCGGACGGCGGCAGCCCCATCGAGGCGATGGGCCGGACCGCGGCGGAACTCGGGCACGAATGGGCTGTGCTCACCGACCACTCGCCCCGCCTGACCATCGCCAACGGACTGACGGCCGAGCGGCTGCGCCGGCAGCTGGAGGTGGTGGCCGAACTGAACGAGCGGTGGGCTCCGTTCCGCCTGCTGACGGGTATCGAGTGCGACATCCTCGCCGACGGCTCCCTCGACCAGGAACCCGACCTGCTCGACCAGCTCGATCTGGTGGTCGCCTCGAGCCACTCCGAGCTGCGGATGGACTCTCCCGCCATGACCCGGCGCATGATCAATGCGGTCGGCAACCCGCTGATGGACGTCCTGGGGCACTGCACCGGCCGTCTGCTGTCGGGGCGGAACCGCCCGCCGTCGCAGTTCGACGCGGCAGAGGTCTTCGCGGCCTGCGCGGAGGCCGGAACGGCGGTCGAGATCAACAGCCGCCCGGAACGGCTGGACCCGCCGCGCGACCTGCTGGTCCAGGCCGTCGACGCCGGGGTGTTCTTCGCCGTCGACACGGACGCCCACGCGCCCGGTCAGCTCGACTGGCAGATTCTGGGATGCGCGCGCGCCGAGACCTGCGGAGTGCCGGCGGAGCGGGTCGTCAACACCTGGACCGCACCCCAGCTCACGGAGTGGACACGTACCCGGAAGCCGCCCTCGGACGGTGACTCTGCGTGACGACCCTGTCGGCCGTGACCGCCGTTCGCGGTACCGGTCCGCGGCCGCTGTCGGGTCCACGTGCGGCATAAGGGTGTCAACGCCAGCGAACAGGCATGAACAGTGGCAAAGTGAACGGTGTCCCCCTGCGTGAGGCGAGGCTGCAGACATGGCTCCTTCTGAAAGCGCGGTCCAGGGAGCGCCGTGTTGGGTGACCCTGACCGCCGCCGACCTGCCGGCGAGCAAGGCCTTCTACAACCGCGTGCTCGGCTGGCAGTACCGGCCCGGATTCGGGCTCGACGAGTACGCCGAGGCGATCAGCGACGGCGAACCGATCGCCGGTCTCGGCGAGACAGGACACTCCTTCGGCGTTCCGGCCTGCTGGTCGGTGCACTTCGCGGTCGACAGCGTGGACCGTGCCGCCGGGCGGATCCGTGAACGGGGCGGTACCGTCGCCGTCGGCCCACTCCCGTTCGGTCCGGGCCGGGTGGCCTGGGCCATCGATCCGGCAGGCGCGCCGTTCGCCCTGTGGGAAGGGCCACGGGAGCCGCACTGGTCCCCCAGGGGCGGCGGTCGGGGTCTGTGGATCGAGCTGCACACCCGGGATGTCTTCGCGGCGGCGATCTTCTACAGCGAGGCCCTGGGCTGGGACACCGAACCACCCGAGCGCTGCACCCTGCGGTACGAGAACGACCAGGTGTTCGTCGACATCAACGGCCGCACGGTGGCCGCCCTGCACGGCGGAGCGGTGGAGGAGGCCCCGGACCCGAAGGTCCGCCCGCGCTGGCAGGTCACCTTCAGAACCCCCCACCCGAACATGGCCGCAGAACGCGCCGAAGCGGCGGGCGGAGCGATCGTCAGCGCGCCGGACGACACCGCGCCGGGTTTGGCGACACTCCTCCGGGATCCGGAAGGCACGCTGTTCAGCGTCGCCGCACAGACCGCGGAGATCGGCCCGGAGGAAGCGACGCCCCACCAGCCGTCGGACACGGTCTAGGCCGAACCGCCGGGTTCGGGGAGCTGTGCGTGCTGGTACAGGGCGAACAGCATGCCGTGCACCGGTTCGGACTCGGCGTCCTCCTCGGTCTCGTCGATCAGCCGGGCCAGCCTTTCGCCGAGACGTTGCGCCTTGGCGGGGCTCAGGTGCAAGTGGCGCAGGGTCAGATGGGTCTCGGCGGGGGAGCGGTCCAGTTCCTGGGCGAAGGCGCCGAGCATCGCCGCCGTGCCGGCCGCCTCGGGTTCGGCGACGATCATGCGCCGGGCGACGCGCTGGTAGTACTGCTCGGTGCCGCCCCGGACCTGCCGGGTCTCGGCGACGTGGACGAGGCCGGCCGTCCGCAGCACCTTCAGGTGGTGTGCGACGTTGCCCTTGGCGGTCTCGAGGTGCGCCGCGAGCTGGCTGATGGTGGCGGGGCGAAGGCCCAGGGCGAACAGCAGCCGTTGGCGCAGCGGGTGGGCGAGCGCCGCGAACTGCTCCGGCGAGCCGATCTCCTGGACTTCCTGAGGCGTCGGGGGGTAAGAGGGTTGCTCGGGCATGAGCTAAGTGTCCAATACTCTTGACGCTTTTGGAAGAGCGGTGTTCTACTCCCTGCCATGACCACCATGACGCAGATCAGTACCGCTCCCGTCATCGAGGAGACGGCCCAACTCGTTCTGGAGCACTACGTTTTCCCCGAAGAGGCCGAGCGCCTCGCGACCCTGTTGCGGCGGCGCCTCGCCGAGGGGGCGTACGACGTCGACAGCGCGGAGGAGCTCAGCCGGCTGGTCACGACCGACCTGCAGTCGGTCAACGGCGACCGGCACCTGCGGCTGCTCCATCACACCGAACCGGTGCCGAAGGAGCGGGGCGCTGCCGCCCTGGCCGCCATGCGCAGGGATTTCGACGCCACGCTCGGCGGTGTTCCCCGGGTGGAGCTGCGGGACGGCGGGGTCGCCGTGCTGGAGCTGACTCCCATGCTCTTCCCGCTGGACTGGGCCGCCGAGCCGCTGGCGGCCGCGCTCACCCTGGTCGCCCGGGCCGACGCCCTCGTTCTGGACGTGCGCGGCAACCGCGGCGGGGACCCGGACACGGTCGCGTTCGTCTGCAGCTACCTGCTCGATGAGCGCACCCACCTCAACACCATGTACTGGCGCGACGGTGAACGGTTCGGGCAGTCCTGGAGCCTGCCGTACGTCCCCGGAGCACGCTTCGGCGGCAGCAAGCCGCTGTACGTGCTGACCAGCGGCAGCACCTTCTCCGCTGCGGAGGAACTGGCCTACGACCTGCAGCAGTTGGGCCGTGCCGTTGTCGTCGGCGATGTGACGCTCGGCGGTGCGCATCCCCGCCAGGGCTGGACGGTGCACCCGCATCTGGAGGCGAGCATCCCGACCGGCCGCGCGATCAACCCGGTCTCCGGCACCGACTGGGAGGGCACCGGCGTACAGCCGGACGTCGTCTGCGCCGCTGCCGACGCCCTCGACCGCGCCCACGCGCTGGCCCGTACCCGGTTGACGGACGCTACCGGCTGACGCGTCCCTCGGGCTCGCGGCGGCGGGGATCCGGGGGCCCTCAGCCCCGGATCCGGTCCAACTCCCGTTCCGCGAAAGCGCGGAAGCTGTGCGGTGCGCGACCGGTGAGGCGCTGGACGGTGTCGGTGGTGCGGTCCTCGGCGCCTTCGGCGATGGCGCGGTCCATGCCGGCGAGCATCGCGGCGAACCCGGCGGGCATGTCGGCGGCCAGGCGGTCGCGCATCTGCTCGTAGGTCAGCCGGTCATGGGTGACGGTCCGGCCGGTGGCCCGGGTGAGGACGGCGGCGATGTCGTCGTAACTCAGGGCCTGCGGACCGGTGATGATCAGGTTGGTGTTCGGGGCCTGTGCCGCGGTCAGTGCGTGTACGGCGACGGCGGCGATGTCGTCGGCGTCGACGAACCCGACGCGGCCCTCACCGGCCGCCGTTCGGATGGTCCCGTCCGCTCTGATGGTCCGGGCGTGCGCGTGGTCGCCGCTGAAGTTCAGCATGAACCACGAGGGGCGCAGGACCGCCCCATCGGCTAACAGGCCGGGCAGGGCCTGGTGCACCTGCCCCACGGCGGGGCCGCCGGCGGGGATCGCCGACGAGCTGAGCAGGACCGCCCGGTGGACGCCGGCGGCGCGGGCCTGCCGGAGGAAGGGCAGCATGACGGCTGCCGGGTCCGGAGCTCCGAGCGGCGGGATGAGATAGACCCGGTCCGCGCCGTCGAGCGCGGCTTCGAAGGAGGTGGGGTCGTCCCAGTCGAACCGTACGGGAACGGCCCCGGCCACGGGGGTGGCGCGTCGGCCGGCGGCCCTGACGCGCCGCCCTTCGGCGGCCAGCCGCGCGGCGACGCGGCTGCCGGTGGTGCCGGTGGCACCGATGACCAGGGTGAACTTCTCGGACCCGGTCATCGGTTGCTCCCGGCGAAGTCGGTGGCGGGGTCCTGGACGGCGAGCGGGTTCCAGTAGTCGCGGTAGCCGGTGATGAGGCCGTTCCTGACGGTGACCACGGCGATGTAGGTCATCTCGAAGGGGCCGTCGGTCTCCACCAGGCGGCCCACGGCGCGCATCTCGACCACGATGGTCTCCGGGACGACGGTCTGGTGGATCTCCACGGAGGGGAAGTCGTGCAGGTCTATGTGGTCGGGGTAGCCGCGCATGTACTCGGCCACGGCCGCCTTGCCCTCCAGCCGCTTCGGCCAGCCGTCCGGGGCGAAGGGGAACTCGAGGATCCCGTCCTCGTCCCACAGGTCGGTCCAGGCGGGGATGTCCTTGTCCAGCAGTAGCTGCAGGCCGTGGCGGTAGAGGTCCGCCGGTGCGGTGGTCACGCTCATGGTTGCTCCATCCCGTACGATACGGACCGTGGGTCCGTTTCATATGGGAGACGATACGGACCCGGGGTCCGTTTTGCAACCGGAGGAACCGCATGACCGAACGCAAGCCACGCGCGGACGCCACGCGCAACCGGGAGGCCGTTCTCGCCGCCGCCGACACACTCTTCGCCCAGTGCGAGAGCCCTCAGTCGGTCACCATGGCCGACATCGCGGCGGCGGCCGGCGTCGGCAAGGCAACGCTCTTCCGGGGGTTCGGCGACCGCACCGGTCTGATCCAGGCGCTGTACGAGACGCGGCTCGCGCCGATCCGGCTCGCCGCCGAGGAGGGGGCGCCACCTCTGGGGCCCACCACCCCGCCCCTCCAGCGGGTACCCGCCCTCCTCGACGCCCTTCTGTGCTTCAAGCTCGACAACCGCCACCTCGCCCTCGCGCTGGAGGGAACCGGCGGCGACAGCCCTTATGCGGCAGAGCACTACGAGCTGTGGCACGGCACCCTCCGGACCGCGCTGGAACGGATTCCCGGATTCGCCGACAGCGACTTCACCGCCCACGCGCTGCTCGCCGCCACCCGCGCCGACCTCGTGGAACACCTCGTCGGCCAACAGCGGACGTCTCGCAAGCAGTTGCGGGCCCACCTGGCGGCCTTCGCCGCCAGGGTCCTGAGATCACGGGCAACGGACGGCTGATCCGGTGCTTCCGTGCGGGGCGCGGCCTCGGCCGTGGTCGTCGGCCCTGATGAGCCGTCACCCTCCGGCCGCCCGGCGGGTGACCCGCATCAGGTACTCCCTGCGGTGGAGCGGATCGTGGTCCGACCGCGGCCGGTCGGGGACCGCACCGCAGACCGGTTGGTAGTGGTCGAATGCGCACTCGAGTACGCCTTCGCCGCGCGTCAGCGACGGCATCTGCCGCTCCAGTGCGTGCACCGAGGCGGCCGGGATCTCGCCCTCCACCACGTACGACGAGCCCCGTACCGCCGAGGTCTGCGGTACGGCACGCAGCCGTGCGAGCACGGGCAGCACCAGCCCGAACATGTCCGCGGGGATGTCCAGGCCGAACCGGTGCATCGGCTCGTACACCCGGCTCACCGCCTGCTGCAGCGCGCTCATCAGCACCAGAGGCGTCAGGTTGCGGAAGTCCCCGGCGGTGCTCGACATGCTCTTGTCGAAGACGGCATGAGCGTGACTCTGCCGTGCCGCATAGCCGGAATGCGTCATGGTGACCGTGCAGTCGGTGACCTGCCAGCCGTGGATCCCCTGCTCCAGCGTCGTCCTGACGGTCTCCTCGACCGCCTTGAAGAACGAGTACGGCATCGAGCCGAGTTCGACCTCCAGCCGGAACCCGACACCACTGCCGACCGGTGCCGGGTCGATGCGCAGTCCCACCGTCGCGAGGAACGGATTGGGATCGACGTGGATGAACTCGGCGGCCGCGCCGGTGCCGACCGGCCGTTCGATGTGAATCGTCGTCGTCTCGCGGAAGGCGACGTCGACGCCGAAGTCGTTCGCCAAAGTGGCCTGGATGACCTCTTTCTGTACTTCGCCGTAGAGCGAGACGGAGGTCTCCTGGCGGAGACCGTCCTGGCGCAGGTTGATCAACGGGTCCTGCTCCGCGAGCTGTGTCAGGGCGACGTGCAGTGCTCCCTTGTCGGCGGGGCGAAGCGGCGCGACGATCGTCTCCAGGGTCGGCGGGGCGAAGTGGTGACCGTCCGGTCGCGTCGCGCGCGGAACGCCGATGGCGTCACCGATACGGACATCGCCGATTCCCCACAGCTTGCCGATCTGACCCGCGGTGAGGGCGTCACCCGGGACGTCCGAGCCGCGCTCGTAGACGCTGAGCGCGGTGACCTTCCCCTCCTCGTCCCCACGGAACGGCAGGCGGTCCCGCACCCGCACGGTCCCCGAGAACATCCGGACGTATGCGATCTTCTCCCCGGCAGAACCCCGTTCGACCTTGAAGACGGTGCCCGAGACCGGACCGTCGGCATCGTCCTCGGCGGTGGGCAGCAGTTCGGTGATCCCGGAGATCAGCGCATCGACCCCCGCACCGGTGATCGCCGAGCCGAAGAACACCGGATGCACCAGCGCCCGCTTCGTCTGCGCCGCGAGTTCGCCCCGCAGCCGGGGACAGGAGAGCGCGGCCTCGTCGTCGACATACGCTGCCAGCAGCGCTTCGTCGCGACCGGTGAGGAGATCGACGAGTCCGGACCTGAAATCGGCGTCGGCGGCGTTGTAGGGCCGGGACGTTGCGCCGCGCGTGCCGAGCGCGGTGGCCGGGCCCATCGAGATGCTCGCCGGAGCCAGTTTCTCGGCGATGCTACGGAGCACGTCGTCGTACTGGGCTCCACTGCGGTCGATCTTGTTGACGAAGATCAGCGTGGGAATCCCCAGCCGCTGCAGCGTGCGCATCAGCACACGGGTCTGCGCCTGCACGCCCTCCACGGCGGAGATGACCAGCACAGCTCCGTCGAGCACGTTCAGCACCCGCTCCACCTCGGCGATGAAATCCGGGTGGCCGGGGGTGTCGATCAGATTGACGGTGACGTCGTCGACGACGAACGAGGCGACGGCGGACTTGATGGTGATGCCGCGTTGCCGTTCCAGCGACATCGAATCGGTCTGCGTACTGCCGTCATCGACACGGCCGATCGTGTCGATGACCCCTGCGGCGTGGAGCAGCCGCTCGGTCAGGCTTGTCTTTCCGGCGTCAACATGCGCCAGGATTCCCAGGTTCAGCGTATGCACTCGGTGTCATGTCCTTGAGATAGATGGCAATTCCCTCCTGGATGGACATGAACGTTCCGCACATAATCGGGACTCCTGGATCGATCGGGCTGTCAAAGGGAAGTGCAGCAGACGGCCGCCCCGGGAGGCAACCGCTTTATGGCCCCGGGGTTCGAAGCACCGGAACGCCGACTGCCCACCGGCGAGGCCGGCGGGCAGTCGGAGAAATGCGGGCGGCATCGGCCGCTCAAGGTCAGGCGAAGTGGGCGTCCCGCACCGGGACGGCCTTGGGGTTCGGGCCGAACGCGTTCGTCTGCTGCTCGCTGTCGGCGCTCAGCATGACCAGCAGGCAGATGTCGCCAATGAGCGGGACGGCTCCGAGGAGCACCCACCACCCTCTGCGCCCGCTGTCGTGCAGCCGGCGGACGGTGACTCCCAAGGCGGGAAGGAATGTCGGAACGATGTACACCAGTACGAGCCACGGCGATCCGATCGCCCAGTCCAGGATCATCAGGGCGGCGATGATGATGCTGTGGAACAGGGTGAACATCCAGTATTCCCGGCACCGTGCGCGCCCGCCGAATACCGCATATTTCTTGAGTACGTCGAGGTAGTAGTGCATTTCGTCCCCCCATAGGACTGATAGGCCCGTCCTAGTGGATCAAGCCAGACGGGAGAACCATATGGGGGTGATGTGCACTGGTCAAGGGGAAATGTCCCCCTGGTTGAGGACCGGCTGGTCCCGGTCGGCGGGCAGGCTTCTCGCGGATCTTATGAGGCCCCCTGGCCCCTGGGTGCCAGGGGAACCGGGAGGGTCAGGGGGCTCAAGAGACGCGTGGAAGGAAGCTGTTGCCCGCCGGCCGGGATTGCGGTCAGAGCCTCGGGTCGACCGGTTCTGACTCCAGGGCCAGGACCGCGAAGACCGCCTCGTGGACACGCCACAGGGGTTCGCCCGCCGACAGTCGGTCCAGGGCTTCCAGGCCGAGGGCGTACTCGCGCAGCGCGAGTGAGCGCTTGTGGCCCAGGAAGCGGGAGCGCAGCTTGGTGAGGTTGTCCGGACGGGTGTACTCGGGGCCGTAGATGATCCGCAGGTACTCGCGGCCCCGGCACTTGATGCCGGGCTGGACGAGGCGCCCGTTCCCGCCCCGGACCAGGGCCTGGAGCGGCTTGACGACCATGCCCTCGCCGCCGGCGCCGGTCAGTTCCAGCCACCACTCGGTACCCGCCGCGACCGACTGCTCGTCGGCGGTGTCGACGACGATCCGCCGGGTCGCCTGCAGCAGTCCCGTCGGGTCGTTGGAGACCAGGCGGTCGATCAGCGTGAGCTGCTCGTCGTGCGGGAGCGCGGCGAGGCTGCGGCCCTGGACGGCCAGGATCTGGAAGGGCGCGAGACGCACCCCGTCCAGGCCCTCGGTCGGCCAGCAGTAGCGCCGGTACGCGTCGGTGAACGCGGCGGCGTCGGTGGCCCGGCCGCGCTGGCGCGCGAGCAGGTCCGACACCGCGGTGCCACGTGCGGAGGCGGCCTCCAGGGCGGCGATCGCGCCCGGGAACACCGCGCCCGACGCGGCGCCCACGGCGGCGTACTGCCGGCGCAGCAGACCGGACGCCTTCAGCGACCAGGGCATCAACTCGGCGTCGAGCAGCAGCCAGTCCGTCTCCAGTTCGTCCCACAGCCCGGCGGTGGTGACGGCTTCCCGCAGGCGGGCCAGGATCTGCTCGGTGACCGCCGGGTCGTCGAAGAACGGGCGCCCGGTGCGGGTGTGCAGCGCGCCGCTCACCCCCGGCTCGGTGACACCGAAGCGTGCCCGTGCCACCTCCGCGTCACGGCAGACCAGCGCCACCGCGCGCGAGCCCATGTGCTTCTCCTCGCACACCACCTGGCGCACACCGTCCGCACGGTAGGCCGCGAAGGCCTCGTGCGGGTGCTCCAGATAGCCCTCCTCCTGCGAGGTCGCGCAGGGCGACATCGTCGGCGGCAGGTAGGCGAGCAGCCGCGGGTCGATCGCGAACCGGCTCATGACCTCCAGCGCGGCGGCCGCGTTCTCCTCGCGGACCGCGACCCTGCCGTGCTGCGACGTCTCGACCGCGCGACGGCCCGCCACGTCGGCGAGGTCCAGCGGTCGGCCGTCGTGGCCGCCCGGTGTCTCGGTGACGAGCGGCTTCACCGGCTCGTACCAGACGCGCTCGGCCGGCACGTCGACGAGTTCGCGCTCGGGCCAGCGCAGCGCGGTCATCTTGCCGCCGAACACCGCGCCGGTGTCGAGGCAGATGGTGTTGTTGATCCACGACGTGTCGGGGACGGGCGTGTGCCCGTACACGACGGTGGCGCGGCCCCGGTAGTCCTCGGCCCACGGGTAGCGGACGGGCAGGCCGAACTCGTCGGTCTCGCCCGTGGTGTCGCCGTAGAGCGCGTGCGAGCGGACCCGGCCGGAGGTACGGCCGTGGTACTTCTCGGGCAGGCCGGCGTGGCAGACCACGAGCTTGCCCTCGTCGAGCACGTAGTGGCTGACGAGCGACTCGATGAACTCCAGCGCGCGGGCGGCGAACTCCGGCTCCTCGCCGGAGATCTTGTCCAACTGCTCGATGGTCTCGGCGAGCCCGTGGGTGTGCTGCACGTTGCGGCCCTTGAGGTAGCGGCCCAGCTTGTTCTCGTGGTTGCCCGGCACACACAGCGCCGAACCGGCGGCGACCATGCCCATGACGAGGCGCAGCACGCCGGGGCTGTCGGGACCGCGGTCGACGAGGTCCCCGACGAAAACGGCGGTGCGCCCGAGCGGGTGCACGGCGCCCACCGGCCGGCCCGCCGCGTCCCGTTCCAGGGCGTAGCCGAGCTTGTTGAGCAGCGTCTCCAGCTCGGAACGGCAGCCGTGGATGTCGCCGATGATGTCGAACGGCCCGCTCAGGTGCCGCAGGTCGTTGTAGCGGCGCTCCAGGACGATCTCGGCGTCGTCGATCTCCTCGGTACCGCGCAGGATGTGCACCTTGCGGAAGCCCTCACGCTCCAGTCCGCGCAGGGAGCGGCGCAGTTCGCGCTGGTGGCGCTGGACGACGTGCTTGGGCATGCCGGCCCGGTCGGGGCGCGCGGCGTTGCGCTCGGCGCAGATCTGCTCGGGCACGTCGAGGACGATGGCGATCGGCAGCACGTCGTACTGGCGGGCGAGGCCGATGAGCTGCTTGCGGCTCTCGCTCTGGACGCTGGTCGCGTCGATGACGGTCAGGCGTCCTGCGGCGAGCCGCTTGCCCGCGATGTAGTGCAGCACCTCGAAGGCGTCACGGCTGGAACCCTGGTCGTTCTCGTCGTCGCTGACCAGGCCGCGGCAGAAGTCGGAGGACAGGATCTCGGTGGGTTTGAAGTGACGGGCGGCGAACGTCGACTTGCCGGAGCCGGTGGCTCCGATGAGGACCACGAGGGACAGGTCGGTCACGGGAAGTGTGCGCTTGCTGGTCATGCGGCCGACTCCTCCTTCGGGGTCTGAGCGGTCGGTGAGGTCTGGTCGGATTTCCGGGTGAAGGCCGCCAGCTGCGTCGGCGGCCCGACCTCGGGGTCGTCCGGTCCTACCGGGACGTACGCCACGTGGTAGCCGTGCCGCTGTGCGACGCGGTCCGCCCAGTCGCGGAACTCCGCGCGGGTCCACTCGAACCGGTGGTCCGCGTGCCGGACGTGTCCCGCGGGCAGCGTCTCCCACCGCACGTTGTACTCGGAGTTCGGTGTCGTGACGATGACGGTCCCGGGCCGGGCGGCGCCGAAGACGGCGTACTCCAGGGCCGGCAGCCGCGGCAGGTCGAGGTGTTCGATGACCTCGCTGAGCACGGCGGCGTCATAGCCCTTGAGCCGGGTGTCGGTGTACGTCAGCGAGCCCTGCAGGAGCTTGACGCGGGCGGCCCGGTGTTCTCCCATCTGCTCCAGACGCAGCCGGCGGGACGCCGTGTGCAGCGCCCGCACCGATACGTCGACACCGACGATCTCGGAGAAGCGGACGTCCTTCAGCAGTTCGCCGACGAGCTGACCCTGCCCGCAGCCGAGGTCCAGCACCCGGACCGCGCCCGCGGAGCGCAGCGCTTCGAGGATCGCGTCGCGCCGCTGAGCGGCCAGCGGCGCCGGCTTCTCCTCGGTGTCGGTGCTCTCGTCGACCGCGTTGTCGATCTCCTCGACCTCGATGTCGTCGGCGTCCGCGAGCCGGGCCAGCTCCAGACGCTCCATGGCCTGGCGCGTCAGGGCCCGGCGGCGGGACAGATAGCGGCTGGCGATCAGCTGCTGCTCGGGGTGGTTCTCCAGCCAGCCCTCACCGAAGCGCAGCAGTTTGTCGACCTCGTCGGACGAGATCCAGTAGTGCTTGGAGTCGTCCAGGACCGGCAGCAGGACATACAGGTGCCGCAGCGCGTCCGACAGCCGCAGCTCACCCTCCAGCGTCAGCCGTACGTACCGCGAGTCGCCCCACTCGGGGAACTGCGGGTCCAGCGCGATGGGTTCGGCTCCGACGGTCCAGCCCAGCGGCTCGAACAGCGCCCGCACCAGGTCGGCGCCACCGCGGGCGGGCAGCACCGGTACCTCGATGCGCAGCGGCAGCGGGGCCGCGGCGCGTTCGGGGTGCGTGCGGCACTCTCCGCGCAGGGCGCTGGAGAACACCGTGCGCAACGCGACGGCCAGCAGTGACGAGGCCGCGTACGGCCGGTCGTTCACATACTGCGCGAGCGCCGCGTCGGGCGCCCCGCCCCGGTCCTTGCCCGTGCCCTTGGCACGCCGCACCAGCGCCACCGGATCCACCTCCAGCAGGAGCGCTGCCGTGCAGATCTGTGCGGACGCCTCGGGGTAGAAGACGTGCGCGTCGCCGTAGGAGGTCGAGAAGGCCTGGGCCTTCTCCGGGTGCTTGTGCAGCAGGAAGCCGAGGTCCGTTGCGGGACGCTCGTCGTTGCCGGTGAGAGATATCGTCAGGAACACATGCACGAGTATTAATGGCTTCACCCGCTGCCACCAGGCATTTTTGGTGACAGAACAGGCTCGGCGCCCCCTGCGGAGCGACGGCCCGGTGGTCAGACGCTCCGGGCGATGCGCTCGAGCAGCGGGATGGCGGCGGCCAGTTGTGCCCGCTCGGCAGGGGTCAGTTCCTCGGAGATGGCCCGGGTCAGCCGGCGGGCGCGTTCCTTGTGGGCCCCCAACAGGCCTTCCCGTCCCGCATCGGTGAGCGAGAGCACGATCCGGCGGCCGTCGTCCGGGTCCGGAGCCCGGGCCACCAGCCCACGCTCCTGCAGCCCGGAGATGATCGTGGACATCGACTGCGGGCGGATGCCCTCACCCGCGGCGAGCTCGGCCGCGGCGGCGGGGCCTTCGCGGCCGAGCCGCACCAGTACCGAGGTCTGCGACAGGGTCAGTTCGCCGTCCGGCTTCACCTGCCGCAGTCTGCGAACCATCGGCCCCAGACAGGCGCGCAGGTCGGCCGCGATGCGTGCCGCGTCACTCTGGATCATCACAGTCATCAGTATAAACTTATCAGTTCTCCCTTATGATATAGGTGTCTCATGAGTGATTCCCTGACTGCCGAAACCATCCGGATCACCGGGCACGGCGGCGACGAGATGGAGGCGTACCTGGCCCGGCCCCACGGTCAGGAGCAGCGTGGTGGTGTGGTCGTCATCCACCACATGCCCGGCTACGACCGAGGCACCAAGGAGATCGTCCGCCGCTTCGCCGAGCTCGGCTACGACGCGATCTGCCCCAACCTCTACTTCCGCGAGGCACCGGGCGCCGCTCCCGATGACGCGGCGGCGGTGGGCAGGGCGAACGGCGGAGTCCCGGACGCGCGGCTGATCGGCGACGTCGCCGCCACGGCGGCCCACCTGCGGGCGCTGCCCACCAGCAACGGCAAGGTCGGCGTGATCGGCTACTGCTCGGGCGGCCGGCAGAGTGTGCTGGCGGCCTGCAACCTGGACCTGGACGCCGCGGTGGACTGCTACGGCGCGTTCGTCACCGGCACCGTGCCGGCGGAGTTCCCGCTGCGGATCACCAACCTGGTCGACCAGCTGCCCCGGCTCCGCGCTCCGCTGCTCGGGCTGTTCGGCGCCGAGGACAAGTACCCCACCCCCGAGCAGGTGGCCGAACTGGGGCAGATCCTGACCGCCAACGGCAAGGACTTCGAGTTCCACAGCTATGAGGGCGCGGGCCACGCCTTCTTCTCGACGGACCGCCCCGCCTACAACGTGGCGGCGGCCAACGACGGCTGGGAACGGATCACCGCCTTCTACGCCGACCACCTGGGGGCCTGAGCATGTGCACCTACACGACCGTCAAGGACTCCGTCGACGGCAGCGCCAAGGGGCCGAACGGCTCCTGGTTCCATGTCACCGATGTGACGGTGTACTTCGACCACCCCGTGCACGCCATGGCCGAGCACACCCTCAACATCGACTTCGCCGACCCCTCCAAGGGCCCCTCGGCGCGCGTCGCCCTCGAACTGACCGAGGAATCCGGCCGCCGGCTGATCGCCGCCATCCAGGAAGCCCTGGCGGCGGTCCCGGCCGAGCTGGCGGTCTGACGGCGGGTCGCTGCAGCCTTCTCGTGGCCGCCGACGATTGACCAGGCGGGAGCCGTAGGGCGCTCGTCAGCCGTGTGTGGTGTCGATGACGCAGAAGCGGTTGCCCTCCGGGTCGGCGAGCACGATGAAATCCGCGTCGTCGGGATAGAAGTCCCAGTCGACGCGCTCGGCGCCGAGGGACACCAACCGCTCGACCTCGGCGGCCTGGTCGGCCGCGTCTCCGGCGTAGAGGTCGAGATGGATCCGCGGCTGGTCCTGGACCGGCGTCTCGCTGCGGCCGAGGGACAGCTGTGCCCCGGTGCCTTCCGCCGGTACCAGGACCACCCAGTCGTCCTCGGCCTCTTCACGCGGCACGTATCCCAGGGCTTCCATCCAGAAGGCCGCCGCGCGCGGCACGTCCGAGACACCCAGCACGATGGAGCCGATTCGCAGCATGGGCCGATTCTGGCAGTCGCCGGCAGCCGGCGGCAGCACCGGCACAGCGACTGAGCCGCGCGGACGGGTAGCCCTCGTCGCGTCGGGCCCCGGCTCTCAGGCGTCCGCCGCGTAGCGCCAGAAGTCCCGCATCACGGCGGGCGGGGTCGGGCCGGACATCTCCAGTTGGCTGAGCAGGATGGTGACCGCGCCGGTGGACGGGGTGATGTGAGCCGCCGTTCCGGTGCCGCCGACCCAGCCGTAGCGTCCCGGCACGTTCCACGGGTCGACGGCCGCGACGTCGACGGAGCCGCCGAAGCCCCAGCCCTGGCCCTCGAGGAACAGCCGGCCGGCATCGCGCTGCGACCGGGTGAGGTGGTCGGTGGTCATCTGCCGCACCGATGCGGAGGACAGCAACCGGCGGCCGTCGACGGTTCCGTCGGCGAGCAGCAGCCGGGCGAAGGCGTAGTAGTCGTCGACGGTCGAGACCAGTCCGCCGGCGCCGGACGGGAAGGCCGGCGGGCTGCTCCACTGCCCGTCAGGGGCGTCGACCAGTTCGGGTCCGCCTGCCGGGTCGGTTCGGTAGTAGCTGGTGAACCGGTCGAGTTTGCCGGCCGGTACGTCGAATCCGGTGTCGGCCATGCCGAGCGGCTCGAAGAGCCGGTCGGCCAGGAACTCGGGCAACGGACGGCCCGCAACCCGGGCGATCAGCACACCCAGGATGTCGGAGCAGGTGTTGTACAGCCAGACCTCGCCCGGCTGGTGGAGCAGCGGAATGCCGGCGAGCGTCGCCATCCAGGCGTCCGGCGCCGCGGTGAGCTGCGGCTGGGGCGGTCCTTGCTTCAGCTCGCTGAACAGCAGACCGACCGCGGGCAGCGAGAAGTCGGACGGGAAGCCGTACCCGGCGCGGAAGGTGAGCAGATCGGCCACCGTGATCGCTCTGGCGGCCGGGACCACATCGTCGACCGGGCCGGCCGGGGTACGGACGACCGTCGGCGACGCCAGTTCCGGCAGCCACTGCCCGACCGGGTCGTCCAGCGCGATCCGGCCGTCGTCGACGAGCATCATGAGCGCCGCGGCAATCACGGGTTTGGTGATCGAAGCGATGCGGAAGATCGAATCCCTCACCATCGGAGAGATGCCGTCGACGTCGGCGGAACCGACGACCTGCACCTCCACCTGGTCGCCGCGAGCCACCAGACCCACCGCTCCCGGCGTCGGCCCGTCGCTGACATGCGTTTTGAGGATGTCGTGCAGGTTCGTCATCGGTCCACCTTCTCGAGTGTGCGGTCGGAAACAGGACTCCCGGCGCGGCACGGAGTCATCGGTCCCGAGCCGTCCGATTCGATCCGGCCCGGCGCGACCCCGGTCCAGCCGCCCGCCCAACCCCCCGTCACGACAGTGGCTTGTCCAGCACCGCCTTGCTGTGGCTGAAGGTGTCGATCGAGTACTCGCCGTGATACCGGCCCATCCCGCTCTCGCCGACGCCGCCGAAGGGGAGTTCCGGGGCGGTGAGGTGAGCCACCGGGATGCCGAAGGTGAGCGCGCCGGAGGAGGTCTCGGTCAGCAGGCGCTGCTTGGTGTCGTCGGACGCGGTGAACGCGTACAGGGCGAGCGGCTTGTCGCGCTCGTTGATGAACGCGATCGCGGCGTCGAGGTCCGGCACGGACACGATGGGCAGGACCGGGCCGAAGATCTCCTCCTTCATGACGGGGGAGTCGGGGGCGACATCGGCGAGCACGGTGGGTGCCAGGTAACGCGTCGCGCGGTCGTGCGTGCCGCCGGTCACGGTGCGTCCGCTGTCGAGGAGGCCGGTGAGCCGGTCGAAGTGCCGCTCGTTGACGATGCGCCCGTATTCGGCGGAAGCGGCGGGGTCGGCGCCGTACAGATCGTGCACGGCCGAGGCGAGGTACGGCTCGACGGCCTTGGCCGTGTCGCCGATGGCCAGCACGTAGTCGGGGGCGACGCAGGTCTGGCCGGCGTTGAGGAACTTCCCGAACGCGATCCGCTGCGCGGCCGCGGCCAGATCGGCGTCCTGGTCGAGGACCACGGGGCTCTTGCCGCCGAGCTCCAGCGTGACCGGCGTCAGGTGCTTGGCGGCGGCGGTCATGACGATCCGGCCGACGGCACCGTTGCCGGTGTAGAAGATGTGGTCGAAATGCTGCTCCAGCAGCGCGGTGGTCTCCGGGATCGCGCCTTCGACGACCGCCACGGCCTCGGTGTCGAGGTAGCGGGGGAGGAGCCGGGCCATCGCGGCGGAGGTCGCGGGCGCCAGCTCGCTGGGCTTGACGACGACGCAATTGCCGGCCGCCAGCGCTCCGACCACCGGCGTCAGGGCGAGCTGGAGGGGATAGTTCCACGGCGCGATGACCAGGACCACGCCGAGCGGGTCACGGACGACGTACGCCTGCGCCGGCAGGAGCTTGTCGGGAAGCGCGGCGGGGCGCGGGGCCAGCCAGGTGTCGAGGTGTGCGAGGGTGTGGTCGATCTCGTTGATCGTGAAGCCCACCTCCGTCCGGTAGCCCTCCTTGAGGCCCTTTCCCAGGTCCGATCGCAGAGCAGCGGTGACCTCGTCGCTGTTGTCCACGAGGAGGGTGCGCAGGGCTTCGAGCTGGGCGCGGCGCCAGGCCGTCGGCTTGGTGCGGCCGGTGGCGAAGGCGGAGCGCAGGCGGTCGACGACGCCGGTGGCGTCCAGGTCCGGGGTTTCGTCATGGTGTGTCATGAGACCCAACGGTACACAAAACGAAAAGCTTTCGTTTCGTATACCCTGATGACGTGACCGAGCACACCGAGAACGATTCCCCCGTACGGGGCAGGCGCCGTGACATCGGCCGTGACCGCGTCCTGCTCGAAGCCACCCTCGAGGTCCTGTACGAGAAGGGCTACGGCGGGCTGACGACGGCCGAGGTCGCCAAACGGGCCGGCGTGTCCACGGCGACGCTCTACCGCCGGTGGAGCTCGAAGCAGGACCTGGTCATCGGCACGGCCACCCAGTGGGCCCGTGACCTCGGACCGGGCGAGGACACCGGCACCCTCGACGGGGACCTCACCGCGCTCCTGCGGGACAAGGCGAGAACCCTGGACGGACCGGGAGGCCGGCTGCTGCACGTCCTGATCGGTGAGGCAGCCCACAACCCGGCGCTGGCCCAGGTCCTCGACGACGCCGTCGTCCAGCCCGTCCGGGACCGGGCCGCCGCGCTGGTGGCGCGCGCGGTCGGGCGGGGCGACATCCCGCCCCTGGAGGACACGCACGTGCTGGCCGACCTGGTGGTGGGAGCGATGGTCAGCCGGGTGTTCCTGACGCCCGGCCCGTCCTCGCCGTCACCCACGGGCGAAGCGATGGCCCGCGAACTGCGCCCGTTCCTGCTGCGAGCCCTCGGGGCCCGCCCCGCCTGACCGCCGGGTCCGCCGATCGTCCGCTCCCGCCTTCAGACATCGTCGAGCAGTGCGAGAACCCGTTGGAGACCGTCCTCGCCCACCGGCACCTGCAGGACGAGCAGCAGGTCGGGATCCTCGACCGGGCGCACCTGGTAGATCTCCAGGTCCAGCCGCCCGATCCGGGGGTGATCGATCGCCGTTGTGGCCGGGCGGAAATAGCGGACCGGGTACTCCGCCCACCACGCCCGGAACTCCGGGCTGGCCTCGGACAGCTCGGCCACCATGACGGCGGATCGCGGATCGTCCGGCTGCTCCCCGACGGCGGCCCGGAACTGGCTGAGCACCGCACGCGCGGCCGTGCTCGGTGCCGGAGGTCCGCCCGACCAGGCGGAGATCGCGGCGATCCGGGCCCGTCACGACATCCAGCAACTCACCCCGCTCACCACCACGCCGCCCACGCGCTGAGCGAGTCGAAGGCCGCCCCCAAGATCCCCGGGGGCGGCCTTCCTTCGGGGTTCTCTACCGCGCGGTGTTCGTGCGGGCCTTGCGGCGGTGGATCAGCAGCGCGAGGCCGGCGCCGCCGGCCGCGAGTACTCCGGCGGTGATGCCGAAGGGGAGGACGGCCGAGGAGGAACCGGTGTCGGCGAGCGTCTGCGGAGCCATGTTGCTGGCCGGACCCGTGGACGCTGACGGCGCGGGCACCGGCACCGGGTTCTTGGGGATGTCCTTGACGGACGTCACCGAGCCGTCCGTGTTGAGCAGCACCTGCTTGCCGTTGGGGTGCTGGAAGTCGAAGGCCGACGCGAGCGATCCGGCACGGGTGTCGAAGGAGGCGTCGCCGATGCGGTCGGTGTGCCAGTTGTCCTCGATGAACCGGGTGATCGAGGCCTGCTCGGTGCGGGTGTGGTCAACGGAGTTGACCTTGCTGTAGGGGGAGATGACCAGTAGCGGCTGACGCGTGCCGGGGCCGCAGCGGTCGGCGTAGTCACCGGCCGCGGCGGGGCCGGCCTGGCAGGCGGGGCTGTCGACCGTCTTGCCGTTGGAGCCGATCGCGGTGTTCTTCGAGCCGTTCGCCGGCTTGGCGTAGGCATGGTCGTACCAGCCGTCGGAGTCGTCGTAGGCGACGACAACGGCGGTGTCCTTCCACTGCGGCGACTGCTGCACCTTGTTGATCTGCTCGACGAGGAAGTGCTGCTCATCGATCGGGTCGGAGTAGGCGGCGTGGCCGTCCTGGAATTCCGGCGCCTTGAGGAAGCTGACCGAGGGCAGGTTCCCCGCCTTCAGCGCGCTGTCGAAGTCGGTGAGGTCGTAGGTGTGGTTGGCCGGCCCGTTGTGGCCGATCTCGGCGACGCTCGCGGGCGCCAGGTGGTGCGGGTTCGACGTCGACCTGTAGTACTGGAACGGCGAGTGGTGCGGGCTGTAGTCAACGACCTGGGCGCCGCCCAGGTTGGCGTGGGTGGTGCCGGCGCACTTCGCGTAGTGGCCCTGCTGCCCGTCCCAGGCGGTACTGGGGCGGAATCCGCCCTGGAACCAGCCCCAGCTGACCTTCTGGGCGTTGAGCAGATCACCGATGTTGCGGCCCTGCAGAACCGCGAGGGCGTTCTTGCTGCTGTGGTCGGCGTCCGAGCAGTCGTCGAAGGCCGGGTCCGGGTCGTTGATCAACGTGCCGACGCCCTTGGCGTCGGGCGAGACGACGGCGTACGGGTCGGGCGTCGCCGTCTGCTTCGGGTGCTCGGTGCCGGAGGCCGGGTCGACGGAGATCACTCCGTGGGTCTGCGCGGAGATCAGATTGATGGCCCCGGGGGTCGACGGTCCGTAGGTCGTGCCGTAGGAGTTGTCGCCGAGCGAGTAGTGCTGGGCGTAGTTCCACATCGCGGTGACGGTGTTGCCGTCGTAGTAGTCCATGACCAGGCCGGGCTCGCCGAACAGGTTGCCGGAGCACTTGCCGGAGTCGGTGTTCTGGACGTACTCGTCGGCCTTGCCGCCGTTGGCCGCGTACTGCTCGGGGCCGTAGTTGTGGTTCTGGTCGCAGGTCATGGCCTGCTCCGGGCCGAGGCGCTTGGGCAGGTACTGGTTCGGGTTCTTCTTCAGCAGGCCGGCGGTGCGCAGGGTGTCGATGTTCTTCGGGGTGCGCTTGTCCGCGGTGAACGTCGTACCGTCGGTGTTCGCCGCCACCGGGTAGGTGCCGAAGTAGTGGTCGAACGAGACGTTCTCCTGGAAGATGACCACCAGATGCTTGACCGGGGTGGTCGTCGCGGCGCCGCCGGGGTGGTAGTCGGGGGAGTCCGCCCGGGCGGGGCCCGCCCCGCTGAGGAGGGTGAGTGCCGCGGCACCTGCGCATGCTCCCCAGCGCGCGGCCCGGCGTCCGGGATCCGTCGCTCTTCCTGCGTTGCCCATGTTCTGTCAGCCTCCGCTGTCGACCGGTCGCGATGTAGGTTACGGAACGCGATCCTTCGTTCGGCCCGCGACACCCTGACCGCCTATCAGTGTCGTGCGGATGAACAGCCGGTCAGGAACAACAGGCCAACGCTTGACTTGCCGTTGACCGTTCCGGGCGGGGCGTCACCGAAGTCTTCGACTGCTATGGGCGTATATGCGGGTTCTGGGTGAGCAGGGCCCGTCCCAGCCAGTCGGTGCGGTCCCGGACTCCGGGCAGGACGAAGAAGTAGCCGCCCCCGAACGGCTGGACGTAGTCCACCAACGGCTCGCCCGCGAGGCGCTTCTGCACGGTCTCGAACTGCCGGACCAGGTCCTGCTGGTAGCAGGAGAAGATCAGCCCCATGTCGAGGTTGCCGTTGCTGTCCATGCCCCGGTCGTAGTTGTAGCCGCGGCGCAGGATGCGCTGGCCCTCGGTCTGCGGGGTGCGGGGGTTGGCGAGGCGGATATGACTGTCGAGCGGGATCACATCGCCTTTGGGATCCTGCGTGTACCTGGGCGCGTCGAACTCGGCGTCACCGTCCAGCGGCGCGCCGGTGTCGCGGCTGCGGCCGAACATCCGTTCCTGCTCGGTGATCGAGACCCGGTCCCAGAACTCGACGAGCATCCGGATCAGCCGCACCACCTGGTAGGTGCCGCCGGCGGTCCACCGCGGTTCGGCGCCCGCGCCCACCCAGAGCAGCCGGTCCGCCTCGGTCGCCTTCGCCGTGTCCGGGTTGGCGGTGCCGTCCTTGAACCCGAGGTGGTTGCGGGGCGTGCCGCTCGGGCGGGGCGGGCTGGTGAAGCCGTCCATCCGCCAGCGCACCTGCAGACCGCCGCGGGTGTGGCGGGCGATGTCACGCAGCGCGTGCAGCACGACGTCCGGGCTGGACGCGGACAGCTGCAGGCTCAGATCGCCGTGGCACCAGGCCGGGTCCAGATCGTCGTCGGGGAACGACGGCATCACGCCCAGCCGCGACGGCTTGAGATCCGTCAGTCCGAAGCGGCCGTCGAACAGGGAGCTCCCCACCCCGGCCGTGACGGTCAGACCACCTGACGGGACCTGCGGGCCGAGCACGCCGGAGTCGGACGGCGGTGCGGTGATCCCGACCGGGGGCGGGGTCCCGCCGGCGGCCAGGAACCGGGCCCGGTCGGTGAGCGTACGGAGGAGCTCCGTCAGCTCCCGGCGGCCCTCGGCGGTCACGTCGAACGAGACCATCGCCGTGGCGCGCTGCGGCGGCGTGAGGATTCCGCCCTGGTGCGCACCGTGGAAGTCACCGGGCGCGGTGGGCGTGTCCGTGGAGTCGGCGGCGGACGTGGCCGCGCTGGGCCCGGCGTCCGACACGGCGGCTCCCGACACCGCGGCTCCGGCCACCGCCGTACCGATACCGGCGGCCGCACCGCGCAGGAGTCCGCGTCGTCGCACCTGGCTCATGTCGTTCTCCGTACATCGCACAGGGCCGCCACCGGGGCCAGCCGCTCCACCAGTTCACTCATGTCGCTGTTGATCCGCTGCCGGTCCGCGCGGGGCAGCGTGCCCAGCGGAGCCCAGGTCCCGTCGTAGTCGAAGGAGTCGAGGGTGTGCTGGGTGCGGTCCAACCAGGCGTCCAGTCGCGGCAGTTCAGGGAACCGGGTCGCCAGCAGCGGGTGCAGCCGGCCGAGCAGCTCACGTGTCCCGTCGAGATTGGCGCGGGCGGTGGCGAGGTTGCTGCCGCTGCCGTAGTCGGTGCGTCCGGTCAGTTCCCGCTGCACGGTGTTCTCCAGGATCTCGTGCGCGCGCAGCCCCAGATCCCCCGGATCCATCCGCTCCTGCGGCCACCCGTCCCGCAGCGCCCGCACCGCCTCGGCGAGAGCGTCAGCGGGCCCGCGCAGCGACGCCGCGGACTCCCCGTGCCACAGCCCGTACTCGACGCGGTGGAACCCCGCGAAGCCGGGGTCGGCAAGGCTGCCGGGCAGCCCTGCCGTCGTTCCGTTGATCGCGGAGTCCGCGTCCCCGAACGTTCCGTACGCCGCGCCCATCCGCTCGTAGACCAGATGCGCGGGCAGCCACGCGCGCCGGGCCGCCGCCAGGTCGCCGGCGTCGACGGCGTCCTTCAGCGCAGCGGTCCGCTCCGCCAGCTCGACGGTTCTGGCCTGGATCCACTGCTGGTAGGCCAACGTCGGCGGGATGAGATCGTGCGCCGTCACGGGCACGGCGGCCGGTCCCCGCGCGGCCGACCCTCCGCTCACCCGTACCGTGGGACCGGTGACGGCGTCCGCGTCGTCGGGCAAGCACTTGAACGCGTACGTACCGTTCCCCAGCAGCACGCGCATCGGCCGGGTCGTGCCGGGCGCCAACCCCTCCACCTCGCCGTAGACCGCGCCGGTGGCCGGATCCAGGAGGTCGACCTCGGCGGCCCCGCTGGAGGTGTTGCGGAGATCGAACACCTGCGTCCCCGGCTGCGGGCGTACCCAGCCCTGTCCGCAGCTGCTCCGCGACACCTCCACGGAGGTGTGCGGCAGACCATCGTCCGCGTGCGGCGGCGCGGGGTCGTCCGCCGTCTGCGGGCCGTCCGGCGACCCCGCCCACAGGGCGACCCCCGCGATCAGTGCCACGGAGGCGACCACGCCTCCCGCCAGCCACACCTGCCGGCGGCGTCGGTGCCACGGCGGCCGGCCAGGATCTCCGACCTGCCCCGCAGGATCGTCGGTGTCCTGGCCGGGGTCGGAGACGGGGCCGGGGCCGGGCACAGCGGGCCTCCAAGGATGTCGGCGGTGGGAAGGCGGCGTCGTTGCATGGTAGGGCGAAGCGCGGGAGTCGAAGGACGGGTTTACGCTGGTAGTGAGGTCCGCTCCGGAGGTGCGCTGTGCCCCGACGACATCATTTCCACCTGGATCATCTCGGCCATTCGATCACCGTCAATATCCGCTCCGGCGTGAGCCGTGACGTCGAGGTGTTGGTCGACGGCAAGGAAGTCGCCCACCAGCGTGTCCGCGCCGGGTCGAGTGTGCTGACGGCCGAACTGCCGGAAGACCCCGCCCAGCCGTTCCAGATCCGCATCCACCAGCCACGCTTCGGCTCCAGCGTGCCCCAGTGCGTCCTGAGCCTGGACGACGTGGACCGGACGATGCCGCCCCGCCTCGTGGCGTGAGCCTCCGTTACTTCACCCTGTGCAGGCCGGCAACGACGGGACGGCGCGCTGCACTCCGTGGTTCTGATCCACGAGGGTGATCCGTCGCAGGTGTCATGGTTGAAGTCCGGTCAACGGCCGGGTCCCGGGGCGTGATGGTGCGCCCTCGGGGCCCGGCCGCGCTGTTTGATCCAGCCCGTGATCCACCTCGTGATCCACCTCCGCGTCCGCCGCCGCGGCGCTCCTGGCGGCCGGTCCGCTGCTCACCGTCGAACACTTTTGCGTCGTGATCTTTTGGTGGGGGACATCACCATAATTCCCGTACAACCCGAGGATTTGTCGCTCCTTCGGCTTCATTCAGGAGATTTTCGCGTCCGAACCCGTATAGCGCCGGACGTTCTGCAAGATCCACTCCGTTCAACTTTCCACATCTTGCGAGGGAATGTCCGGTAAGGAGCCAACGGGTAAGACACTCCTTTCCACTCGCGGCCGCCGCCTGCGAACATCCCGGTCGGGAGATCACGAAATGTGACTACCCGTTGGGATTCCTGCCTTCTGGGGTCGATGTACCCGAAGGCGACAAGATGGGGGCCGTACATGTCTGAACTCACCCGCCGCAGCGTGCTGCGCGGCGCCGTCACCGGCGTTGCCGCCGCCGCGTTCACCGGGGTCGCGCTGGGCCTGCCGGTGGCGCTGGCCGCCCGGGGCACCGGGAACGACACCGGGAACGACATCGACAACACCGCGGGGTCCGTCCCGCACACCGGACCTGAGGCGTTCGACGAGACCTACCGGGGCCGGCGCATACACGGCGCGCCGCAGGCCGCCGGCGGACACCACCACGGGGGGCCGGGCTACGCGGTGTTCGTGGACGGCAAGGAACTGCATGTGATGCAGAACGCCGACTCCTCCTGGATCAGCGTCGTGAACCACTACGAGACGTTCGCCACGCCGCGTGCTGCGGCCCGGGCCGCGGTGCTCGAACTGCAGGGCGCCGCGCTCGTCCCGGTCGCCGTCTGACCCGATCGTCGCCCGACCCGAACCGCCGCACCTTAATCCGACCCGTCGCGACGCGACTCGTCGGAACCCGAACCACCCGCAAAGGACGAAGACTCTTCATGGCAGTCCGTCAGAACCAAGCGAACCTCACCGCCGCACAGAAGCGTGCCTTCACCGACGTCGTACTGGAACTCAAGCGCAGTGGCCGGTACGACGATTTCGTCACCACGCACAACGCGTTCATCATGTCCGACGTCGACAACGGGGAGCGGGTCGGCCACCGATCGCCGTCCTTCCTGCCCTGGCACCGCAGATTCCTTCTCGAGTTCGAGCAGGCGCTGCAGTCCGTCGACTCCTCGGTCATGCTGCCGTACTGGGACTGGACCCGGGACCGTACGGCGTCCGCCTCCCTGTGGGGCGCGGACTTCCTCGGCGGCGACGGGCGCGCCAGCGACGCGCAGGTGACCACCGGCCCGTTCGCCTTCAACTCCGGACGGTGGGCGGTGAACGTCCGCGTCGACTCCCGCAACTATCTGCGCCGCCAGCTCGGCGGCGGAGGCCGCCCCCTGCCGACCCGGGCCGAGGTCGATTCCGTCCTCGCCATGCCCGTGTACGACATGGCGCCGTGGAACAGCCAGTCGAACGGCTTCCGCAACCACCTGGAGGGCTGGCGCGGAGTCAATCTGCACAACCGGGTCCATGTGTGGGTCGGCGGCCAGATGGGCACCGGCGTGTCGCCCAACGACCCGGTGTTCTGGCTGCACCACTGCTTCATAGACAAGCTGTGGGCGGACTGGCAGCGACTGCACCCGACCTCGCCGTACCTGCCGGCCGCGGGGACGCCGGACGTCGTCGACCTGCGCGACACCATGAAGCCGTGGAACGACATCACCCCGGCCGACCTGCTCGACCACACCTCCCGCTACACGTACGCGTGACCTGACCCGCCCGGCGGTGGAGGCGCGGACCAGGAGCGGTGGCGCTGTCGGAGGTGCGGTCTATCGTGACGTCGTGAGCGCTTTGAGCCATGACCGCCATTGCTCCGAGATCGTCGCGCAGACCGGCTTGTTGTACGCCTCCATCGAGGGTGCGGACCTCACGGTCCCGGTGCCCTCCTGCCCCGGGTGGAACGCCGGCCAGCTGCTGCGGCATCTCGGCGGCGGCCAGCGCTGGGCCGAGGAAGTGGTCCGGAAGCGGGTCCTGGAGCCGATCCCGGACGATCACTTCCGTGATCTGTCCGCGTACACCCACGAGGATCCCGCGGTGCTCGGACCGTGGCTCGTCGAGGGCGCCGCGCAGCTGGCGGAAACGCTGCGCGGCGCCGGGCCGGACACGAAGGTGTGGACCCCGGTCACCGGGGGCACCACCGCGTTCTACGCGCGCCGGTTCCTGCACGAGACGCTCATCCACCGGGCCGACGCGACCCTGGCGATCGGCAAGAAGTTCACCGCCGAGCAGGAGGTCGCCCTCGACGGCATCGACGAGTGGATGGAGCTCGGCGCTCTGCCGATGCACTTCGAGGTCCACCCCTGGATGCGCGAACTCCTCGGCCCCGGCCGCACCCTGCACTTCCACGCCACGGACACCCCGCCGCAGGCGGCGGCGGAGTGGCTGATCGATCTCACCGGCGACGCCATCGTCTGGCGCCGGGCCCATGAGAAAGCCGCAGTCGCCGTACGCGGCCCGCTGTCCGACCTCCTGCTGATCATCTACAAACGCCTCCCGGCCCGGACCGAAGGCATCGAGATCATCGGCGACGTGGAACTGCTCGACTTCTGGCTGGAACGCATCGGCTTCGGGTGACGCGCCCTCCCGGATTTCGACGCGGTATCGGCCCGTCGACCGCGACCCGGCCGAGCCCGTCCCGGCGCTGTCCGGCGGGTTCTCGCCGAAGGGCGTAGGTTCCGGCAACTTCCTCCCCCCGCTGGATCTCCAGGCCGACCCGGCGCTCGCCGGGGAACTGCGCACCCTGGTCGCCCGTGCCACGCCGGCCCGTCCGCCGACGTGGCTGACGGATCCGGTGGTGGCGTGCCGCGTGGGCCAAGCATCCCTCCCGGCCGGCGCGGACGGCGCCCTGGCCCAACCTCGTGTCCCGCTGCGCCCCGGAGTCGTGGAAGCCCTGGCGGGCGGGTTGGCCGTGCAGGTGGCGTGGGGTCATGTGGCACTGGCCACCACCGAGTCGGGCCTGTCCCATGCGGGCAACAGCTGGTCCACCGCACTGCAGGTCGGGTGGAGTGCGGCGGTGGCGGCGCTCCTGGCGGTCTCGGGCCGGCGGTACGCCGAGTTCCGGCGAGCCGGCGGGAACGTCCGCGGCCTGCCGGCACTTGTCGGGCTCGCTCTCGGCCTGGGACTGTGGCGGGCCGGTTCCTGGATCTCGACACCGGCGTCAGCAGCCGGTCACTGCCGTTGACCTGGATCGGAGCGATCGACGCGCTGTTGCTGCTCGGCTTCTCGGTGGGGCTCGCCACCTGGGTGGCCTACCTGGCCGGCGCCGGGCTCGGGATCCCGGTCGGAGCAGGTCGCAGTCAGGTCCCGGAGGGCCCGAACGGCAGGCCGGGCGGTGCCCTTTGTCGTCGCGGTCGCGTGTGTCGCTCATGGCGGCCACGCCGGCGGCTTCGCGGGACGTGCTCAAGGTCGGCGAGGTGTCCCGGACCACGCCCGTGGGACGGGGCGGCGGAACTGCACATCTGGGTCGTCGGAGGCGGGGACCGGCGGAAGCAGCTGCTGACGATGATGATCGATTCGCTGACCCACTGATGCGGCTGCGGGCCGGGGTCCCCGGTCCGCACCACCCTCCCGATGGGGTCAGGCAGTTCGGGGGCGGGGCTTGAGGACGGCGAAGGGCGCGCCGAACGGGTCGGCGAGCCAGGCGATCCGGCCGACGTCCGGTACGTCCTCGGCGGGTGCGAGGACGGTGCCGCCGTTCTCCTGCACCCGGGTGACGATGTCGTCCGCGTCAGCCGCGTCGAAGTACGGAATCCAGCGCGGCTCCATGCTCCCCTGGGCGGCGACCATTCCGCCGAACGAAGCGTCCTCCTGCTCGCCCTCGGCGGTGGAGAGCACGGTGTAGGTCATTCCGGGCATCTTCATCTCGCTCGACCGCCAGCCGAAGAGCGAACGGTAGAAGGACAGCGCGGCCGACGGGTCAGGAACGTGCAGCTCGACCCAGAGCAGCGTGTTGTGTTCCGACGTCTTCTCCAGGCCTTTGACCGCCCCCGGCTGCCAGACGGCGAACTCGGTGCCGCCCGGGTCGGTGAGGCAGGACATCCGTCCCGCGTCCATGACGTCGAAGGGCTCGACCCGCACGGTCCCACCGGCCTGCTCGACCGCCTTGGCGGTGGCGTCCGCGTCCGGGGTCCGGAAGTACACCGTCCAGGCCGGGGCGGCGCCCTCCTCGGTGAGCTGCCCCAGGGCCGCGACCGTCTTGCCGTCCTTCTGGAACAAGCCGTAGCCGCCCGCGTCGGGGCCGGCGGACTCGAAGGTCCAGCCGAAGACCGCCGCGTAGAAGCCGGCCGTCGCCGTGGTGTCGGGGCTGGCGAGGTCGAGCCAGTTGGGTGCGCCGGTGGTGAAGTCGGTCGTGAGCATCGTGACGATCCTGCCTCTCGCGAATGCGGTCGGAGCATGAGCGCGGGGAGATCCACCCCGAGGTGAACGATCCCTAGCGGATCGTAGCGAAACGCCCACCGGAGGACATCGCGAATGGCGGAGCGGCGGCCTCGAAAACGGGGGCCGGCGGCTCCTGTGGGCCTGGAGCCGCCGGCCCGCCGGCCGCGCGGTGCGGGGTCCGCGGTGCGGGGTCCGGGTCCTGGGCGGGTCAGATGCCGTCGGTGAACAGCAGCTTGTTGGGGGAGGTCTTGCTGACCGAGCTCAGGACGCCCTTGGTGGCGGTGTCCGCCAACCAGGCCGTGATGTCCTGCGGAGTCGCGGCCGGATGGGTGGTCTTGTACAGCAGCGCGGTCCCGGCGACATGCGGAGAGGCCATGGAGGTGCCGTCCAGAGCGACGCTGCCGCCGCCGAGCTTGGCCGACACGATGGCCTGTCCGGGGGCGTAGAGCGACACGCACTTGCCGTAGTTGGAGAAGTCGGTCTCCTGGTCCTGCCGGTTGCTCGCGCCGACGGCCACGACGCTCCCCGCCGACGCCGGGGAGGTGGTGCAGGCGTCGGTCGCTTCGTTGCCCGCCGCGACGACGGGCAGGACGCCCAGGTCGAGGAGGGAGCTGACGGCGCTGTTGACCATGGAGGACACCGGGCCGCCGAGTGAGGCGTTGAGGACCGCCGGCTTGCCGGGGTTCATCGCCGCGTTCGCTCCCGCCCATTCGAGTCCGGCGATGACTTTCAGACTGCTGCTCTTGCCGGCACAGTCGAGGACCCGGACGCTGATCAGCGTCGCCTGGCGTGCGACGCCGTACGTCTTGCCGCCGATGGTGCCCGCGACGTGGGTGCCGTGTCCCTCGCAGTCCGCTCCGTTGCGTCCCTGGGACGGGAACGCGTCGAAGCCGGGGACGGCGCGGCCCTCGAACTCACTGTGGTTGTAATCGATGCCGGAGTCGAGGACATAGGCGTTGGCGCCGGCACCCGTGGCGGTCACGGTGAAGGTGTTGTCCAGCGGCAGGTTCGGCTGGTCGATCCGGTCCAGGCCCCAGGACGCCGAAGGCGCCACCGCGCCGGCGGCCGCGGTCGTCTTCGCCGGGGTGCCGGGCTCCGGCGCGCGGAACTCGGCGTCCTGCTCCACGGCCAGGACGTTCGGGTTCGCCCTGACCTTGGCCAGCTGAGCGGCCGACATCTTGGCGCCGAAGCCCCGGAGCACCCTGCTGAACCTGAACAGGGAGGGCACCCCGGACTTGGTCACCGCATCGGCGACGTTGGCCTTCGGCTTGAGCTGGACGATGTACTGGTCGGCGATGGGGGACGACGCCGGGACGCGGAGCGGCGCGAGAACGGGTGCGCCCGCCCCGGCGGGGCCGGGCTTCGCGGCGGCGGACAGCGGACCTGCGGTCACCAGGGCAGCGGTGACGGCGGTCGCGATGGCGAGCTTGCTTCTGGTTTTCACTGGCGCAGGCAATCATGCGCGAACATTCATATTCCAGGTCATATGCCGCGAGTCGCGTAATTTCTGCGCGAGGGGCACGGGCCCGCTCCTCGAACCGTCAATGGAACGCAAACCGAATCGGGCCGAATGAGTTCGCCGGTAGCGGGTGCCTTGGGGCAGTCTGCGAGAAGTGCTGTGGAGGATAAGGGTTTCTCCTAATCTGTCCAGTGGGTGTTCGAGCCGTAGTGGCCAGGAAATGGATCTCGCGCTCCGCGGCGTGATCTTGGGGAAAGTCCGGACCTGACTACGGCGCGAGTCCGTCCAAAACTCTGGGGGGAACCAGATCATGTCCCATCAGTCCGGCACCACACGGCCGAGCGATCCGACCCCGAGCGATCCGACCCCGAGCGATCCGACCCCGGGCAATCCGGCCCCGGGCAATCCGACGCCCGGTATTCCGCGACCGGGCAATCCGCCGCGACCGGTAAATCCACCGTAGGGTGCCCCGCCGAACGCGGCCGCCGGCCGGAGCGACCTCAACACGACGCTGACGAACATCAGAGAACTGCTGACCAACGTCGTCGGCATCGTCACCGTGCTGGCCTCCGCGCTGGCGACCTTCGGAGTCGGCGCCGTCGTCGGCCACAATGTCGCCTCGCCCGAGCCTGACCCGACCATCACCGTCACGGCGCCGCCGGCCAAGGTGACGACCCCGCCGACCACTCCCGGACCCGATCCGACCACTTCGTCGCCGGAGTCGCCGCCCGCCTCGACCAACGGAACGGTTCTCGGCAGCTACAGCGTCAATCTCGGTTTTGGCCACTCCATACCCCTTGGCCCCACGAAGCCCACGCAGTCCCAGTTCAGCACGACGGGATTAGGGGATCTGGGCACGGCCGCGCCCGCGGACCATCTGGTGTTCGTGCCCATCAACGGGGACAAGATGCTGAGTCTTCCGGCCGGCAGCACACCCAATTACGAGGCCTGTGCGAGTAACACCGTGTTCGCCAATCAGGCCGACAGCGCTCCGGGAACATCGTTCTGTCTGATCGAGAACGGCAGAATGGCCGGCGTCACGATCTCGTCGGCCCAGCCGGCCTATGTCGTACTGAACGTCACGGTGTGGGCGAACACCGCCTGATCGACGAGCGACCCGGGTGAAATCCGCCGGGTCGTGAATTCCGCGACCGAACGGTGTTCCCCCGGTTCACCCGGGGGACCACCGGTCCTTCAGCTGGGGAGATGCCACTGCTGGTTGGCGGCGGCGCTGTTGCAGGTCCAGATCTGCAGCCGGGTGCCGTTGGCGGAACTCGGTCCCGAGGCGTCGAGGCAGCGACCGGAACCGGCGTTGACCAGGGTGTTGTTGGTGCTCGGCGTCCACTTCTGAGCGGTGGTCCCGTTGCAGTCGTACAACTGGACCTTGGTGCCGTTCGCGGTACCGGCGGCAGAGACGTCCATGCACTTGCCCGGCGCCTTCACGCTGCCGTCCGCGCCCACCGCCCAGCTCTGCGCGCCGGTTCCGTTGCAGTCGTAGAGCTGCACCGCGGCACCGTTCGTGGAACTCGCACCCGCCACATCCACGCACTTACCGCCGTAGCCCGTGATCGCACCCGAGCCGCCGCCGGTGCCCGTCACCGTCAAGCTGTAGGTGGCTGTCTGGGCACCCGACGAGCCGGTGCCGGTGACGGTGATGGGGTACGTGCCAGGTGCGACCGCCGAGGTCGTGGCCACGGTCAGCGTCGAGCCGCCTCCCGAGGTCACCGACGCCGGGCTGAACGACACGGTCGCTCCCGACGGGGCACCGCTCGCGGTCAGCGCCACGCTCTGCGCCGTACCGCCGGACGTGACGGCCGTCGTGACCGTGGCGGTGGCCGACGCGCCGGGTGCCACCGTGCCCGAGGCGGGCGTCACGCCGAGCGTGAAGCCGGCACCCGGATTGGACGCACCGCCGCCACCGAGCCACTTGATGCCGTTGAGGAGGAACTGGTTCTGCTGGGCGCTCGCGAAGGTCGACGACAGCGCGGTGTTGGTGTCGTAGTTCATCGCGTTGTGACCGAAGTTCGCGTACAGCATCTTGTACTGGCGGTTGGTCCAGATGATCGGGTAGTAGCCGCTGTTCCAGGTCTGGGCGGGGTCCGTCCCGACCGGGAAGGTGGACGGGTCGAGGGAGGCCAGGATGTCGATGTTCGGGTTCTGGCGCAGATCGTTGTTCCAGCTGTACCACTCGCTGACCGACGAGGCGATGCTGGCCGGCAGCCCTGCCATCGACGGGTGTGCGCGGTCCTCGACCTTCAGCGTCTCGGCCGTCGGGCCCCAGGTGTTGCTCTTGAAGGTGCCGGTGCCCAGGAAGGTGTTGTGGTACCAGGACCAGCTGTTGGAAGTGGAGTCGTTGTAGGCCGAGACGTGGAAGCCCATCCAGCCGCCGCCGTTGTCCATGTACGTCTTGAACGCACTCTGCTGGGCTGCGGTCTGCGGGTGGTTGTCCAGGAACAGGACCACTTGGTACTTGGCCAGGTTCGCGGTGTTGAGCTGGCTCCAGTCACTGGTCGCGGTGTACGTGAAGCCGTTCTCCGCGGCGTGCTGCGGGAACCACTGGTTGGCCTCGTGGACGAAGCTGATGTGCGCGGCGTCGTAGGTGCCGTCGTAGAACGCCAGCACCTTGAAGGTGGGGGCCGCGTGCGCGGTGCCCGAGTCCGGGACGGCGGTGAGGCCGAGCAGGAGCATGCAGAGCGCGAGCAGCCGTATCAGTACGCGTTGCACGGGGAGCGCCGTGCGGGTTCGCAACATGGGACGGGGTTCCTCCTGGGCACGGCGGAGTGACAGTGGGGGGATCGTGCGGAGAGACCGAGGTGCGGGCGTCGGCAGCGAACAGGTCGGACGGCCTACCGACGCTCTCCTGACGGAGCATCAGTAGAAGACTTCACTTTGTTCACGACTTAATCCAGGTGGTGATTTAACCGAGGGGACACGACCCCGTCAAGACCTCGCACAGGCCCCGCAGTTGCCGCTCGCCGGCGATTGCCGGCGGCTCACGCAACCCATGGGGGCGCTGTACTGCACTGATGGCCCCGGAAAGGCGGGAAGGGGACGCCGTGGTCTTGACAGCGTCGTGGTCTAGTCCAAGCATGGTCGTGGTCGTACAGCGTTTCAGGACACTGTCCCGACCCGCTCGGGCCGCACCTCGACCGGCCGTACATCAACCGTGGGACTCTGCCTGGGGCTTGTCGTGTACCGACTGTTCCGACGCTGCGGGGCGCCGGAAGCGGTACCTTGCCTCAGCTGACCCCTCGTACCCGCGTGCCCGCACGGGCCGGTATGTGTAGCCCAGGTGTCGCCATGTCCCGTCCGTCATGCCCTGTCATGTTCTGTCGTATGACGAGGACGTGAGTGCTTACCCCCCGTCGTCTCTGTGCCCGGAACCCGCAGACCCCCATCCGTGAAGCGAGGAGCACGACTGCCTTCCGGCTTTCCACCGTCCCCCACTGAGGAGCCCGTCATGTCGGCGTCACCCCCCACCCGACGCATCAGCCCCCGCCCCCTCGCACTGTTCGCCGCCGCCGTGCTCCTGCTCTGCGGCTGGCTCCAGCAGGCGCTGTCCCCCCAAGCCTCCGGAGCCGAGAACACCTCTCCCGCGGCGGCCGCCGCCACGTTCACCGATGACTTCAACGGTGCCGCGGGAAGCGCGGTCGACAGCTCCAAATGGGGCTACGAGACCGGCGACAACGTCAACAACCACGAGCGGGAGTACTACACGAGCGGTAACCACAACGCTGCCCTCGACGGCCAGGGCAATCTCGTCATCACCGCCCGCAAGGAGAACCCGGCCAACTACCAGTGCTGGTACGGCACCTGTCAGTACACCTCCGCCCGGCTCTCCACGCCCACCAAGTTCACCCAGGCGTACGGCCACTTCGAGACCCGCATGAAACTCCCGCGCGGCCAGGGCATGTGGCCCGCGTTCTGGATGCTCGGCAACGACATCGGCACGGCCGGCTGGCCCGGCAGTGGTGAGATCGACATCATGGAGAACGTCGGCTTCGAGCCCGGTTCCGTACACGGCACCATCCACGGCCCCGGCTACTCCGGAGCCGGCGGCATCGGTGCCGGCTACACGCTCCCCGGCGGCCAGAGCTTCTCCGACGCCTTCCACACCTTCGCCGTCGACTGGGCGCCGAACTCCATCAAGTGGTCCGTCGACGGCAACGTCTACGAGACGCGCACCCCCGCCGACCTCAACGGCAACCGCTGGGTGTTCGACCACCCCTTCTACCTGCTCCTCAACCTCGCGGTGGGCGGTGACTGGCCCGGCGACCCCAACTCCGGCACCACGTTCCCGCAGCAGCTCGTCGTGGACTACGTGCACGTCACCACCAGCGACACCGGGGGCGGCGGCGCCGGCCACCCGCTCACCGGAATCGGCAACAAGTGCGTCGACGTAGCGGCGTCGAACAGCGCCAACGGCACGCCCATACAGCTCTATGACTGCAACGGAACGGGCGCGCAGGCCTGGACCTCCTCGTCCGACGGCACCCTGCGAGCGCTCGGCAAGTGCATGGACGTCACCGCAGCGGGCACCGCTGACGGCACCAAGATCCAGCTCTACGACTGCAACGGCACCGCAGCGCAGAAGTGGACCGCGGGCGCCGGAAGTACTCTCGTCAACACCGGATCGGGCCGCTGCCTGGACGCCACCGGCGCCAGTTCCGCCAACGGCACCCGGCTCCAGATCTGGGCCTGCAACAGCTCCGCCGCCAACCAGCAGTGGCACCTCGCCACCTGACCGACACGTCGGAACGTCAGGTGCCCGGCCGGCCCTTGAGCCGGCCGGGCACATCTCGGAGCGCTACGGTCGTTCGCTCGGGACCGGCTGAATCGCGGACCAGCGGGCGAGCATCCGCTGATGCATGTCCGTGCTGAGGCTGCTCACGCCCTGGAGCGAGGCATGGCCGGCGGCCATCCTGCCGACGACTCCGAGTCGGTGGACGAGCCGCTGCCGAGCGGTTGCCGTACCCCACTTCCAGTCCCGCCTCGGGACACGTGCCAGGTAGTCGGTGCCGTCGCGGTGTGCACGCTGGACCAGCGCGTCGCCGCGGATCAGCCAGCCGGCGCACGCGTCGGTGAGGTCGCCCTGGATCTCCGATCCGGTCGCCGCGCGCCACGCGGTTCGGTAGGCGTTCTCGGCCCGCTCCAGCAGCGGTTCGTTCGCCGAGGTGACGCACCAGCAGGTGGGAAATCCGATGCGCAGATAGGCGAGCTCCATGACGCCGCTGCCCAGCGAGGCCTGCTCGAAGTCGATGAACCTGACTCCCGCCGTGGTGTGCAGGTCGTTGCCAGGGCACGGATCCCCGTGCAGAAGCGCATGCCCGGGTGCTCGGTCGAGCCGGTCGATGAGGGCTTCGAGTTCTTCGGACACACCGGGCGGCACGGGAGCCTCCAGCACCGCGGCCAACCGGAGGAACGCGTCGACGTCGTCCTGACCCGGACCCTGCCAGCGGGGGAGCACGCCGACATCCTGCGGACCGGTGGTGGTGTGCAGCTGGGCCAGCGCGGCGGCGTAGTCGACGATCCAGTCGCCGGCGGGTTGTTGGTGCTCCCAGTGCTCCAGCACCACCACACGCTCGCCGGGATCGGTGGCCAGCAGCGCGGGCACCACGGGTGATGCGGCCCGGCCGGCCAGCCGCAGAGCGGTCACCTCACGTGTGTACCGCTCGGCGGCGTCGGGGCCCTCCACGAACTGCTTCACCACGGCCGACGCTCCGGGCAGCTCAACGCGCCACACACGTGAGCGGGGGCTGCTGCCCAGTCTGCGTGAGCGACCGGGCGATCCCAGTTCACTCCTCAACTCGTCCCCGAACGGCAGCCGCGATCCCATGGGCCCATCCTTCCATGCGGCTCCGCGCCGGCAGGCTGCACCTGGACCCTGGCGCTCCACTCTGCTGCGAGCGGGCTGGGCCGTCATGGTGGCGGGCGGACAGGCCCGGCTGTTGATCATCGCACTGATGTTCCGAGCATGCGCGTCCAACGAGATCGTGATCTGTGACGGGAGTGATCTTGAGCGAGTGGATGGCCCATTGCGGGCTTCAGTTCGAGCTGCGATTGTTCACGTTCAGTGCTACGGATTTGGTTTAGAGTCCCATCATGCAACTTCCTGCCTTCGTTGACCTCCGGCCAATCGGCAGGTGCAACTTGACTTGTCCCTTCTGTTTCGGGCCCAGGCATGAAGTTCCCTCCATGTCTCGAAGGGACGCCCTGCGGGTTGCCGAAGTATTACGAGATGCCTGCGTGCAGGGAGTGGTGGTTTCTGGGGGCGAGCCCACGCTTCTGCCTTATCTGGCGGACCTTGTCGGCGCGTTGCATCGATCCTCTCCCTCGGGAGACCCGGGGCCGCGAGTCGTCCTCAGTACCAATGGGCTGGCGCCTCTGCGAACGATGGAGCGCATCCTCCCCAGCCTCTCCTGGATCGCCCTGCCCCTGGAATCCGCGGACCCCATCGAACACGCGGCCTTGCGGACAGGCGTCGCACCGCATCGCGAGAAGGTACTCGCGCTGCTCGCGGAAGTGCGAAAGAACCACAAGCCGGTTCAGGTCAAATTGGGGACGGTTGTCACGCATCTCAACCTTTCTGGGGCTTCTAGGGTTCTCGACCTGATTGAGGAGGACTCCTGGCTTCCCGATGTGTGGAAGGTGTACCAGATGTCGGAGACCAACTACGGTGCGGACAATCGGGACTGGCTCGCGGTCAGCCAGGAGGACTTCGACGAAGTGGTCAGGAAGTGCGAGAAGGCCGCTGCCGAGCGTGGAGTCACTCTGCGTGTCTATCGGAACTCCACCCGCACGGGCAGCTACTTCTTCATCGACCCGGACTGCGAGATGGTGGTGGTCGACGAGGCCGGCGAGCGGCGTATCGGAAACCTGTTCGACGAGCTGGCGAAGTGCTCGGAGGGGATGAAGGGCGCATTTCCCTCAGGGGAGCTGATTTCTCTGACGAGAAACATGGACAACTTCGTGAACACCTACCCTGATGCGTGAGGGACGGGGATGGCGGAGCACGTACGGGTAGGCGTCCAGGCGATCGTGCGGGTCGGGGATCGTGTACTCCTCGGACTGCGTGCCAATGCCTTCGGTGCCGGCACGTGGGGACTGCCCGGCGGTCATCTCGAACTGGGTGAGACCTTGATCGAGGCCGCCCGCCGGGAGTTGGAGGAGGAGACCGGTGTCCGCGCCATCGGCGCGCGGGTCGTCTGCGTGACGGATCCTGATCCGGCTGCGAATCACCATATACAGGTCGGAGTAGAGGTGCTGGCGTTTGAAGGGGACATCCGGGTATGCGAGCCGGAGCGCTGTGTGAGGTGGGAGTTCTGGCCGCTGGATGCGTTGCCGGAGGCGCTCTTCGTCGGTTCGGTCGGCGTTGTCCGAAGTTTCAGCGCGGGCGCTCTGCACCTTCCTTGACGGCTCTTCCCGGCTTGTCGTCACTCAGCGCGGACACCACATCGCGAAGAATCTGCTTGTGCTGTTCCTCGTGGGCGCCGAACTGCCCCCAGGTGCTGGCCAATTCCCACTGGGTATTGAATGCGGCCACGCTGTCGTCGTAATATCTGCTGCTCTGGCTGAACCGGATCTCGAAGGCACTCAGTCCTCGACGGGTCCGGAAGTCAGGGTTGGCCGTCAGATAGGGTTCAAAGAATCCCATGTCCGTGGTGAGGAGCGTGGACCCGGAGATGTCCATCGGGGTCAGCCGCAACTCGATGAGGTCTCCGTACTGTTCCTGAAGCCGCAAGTAGGACTGGATCACCGGGAGGAACGTTTCCAGGTAGTACTGGCTGTCCTCGACGAGGTCCACGATGTTCTGAACGTTGGCCTTCTCCGTCGTCGCGTCCCGCTTGCTGAAGACGGCCAGGCTGTTCCATGGGCTGCTGAGCACGACATGGAAGTGGATATGTCGTTCGAGAGCACGAATGATCGCTGGGTAGAACAGATCCACGTGGCTGAGAAAATATGAGGCACCGGCATGCGCGATCAGCCGGATGATGGATCGCTCCCTCGTGAGCGCCGACTTCTTCGCTTCGTTGCGCTCGGTGTTCTGCTGAGGTCGGTACACCTGATCGATCAGGTAGGGAAGTTCCTGGGCGGGTGTCACGGCGGCACGCAATTCAGCGAGTTTTCGACGCACTTCGCGTGTCTGGGGATGATCCCTGCCGAGTGTCGCCGAGGCGTTGTCCGCGACTGTCTCCAGCATGGCCACGGCGCGTTTCCTGCGAGCGTCGAACGTCGGGCCTTGCTCCGCTGCAGTGAACTCTGCTTCCGCCAGGGACGCCTGCGTGACGATGGTCTGCCGATGGTCGGAACCGAGAATCGCCGAGGCGTTCAGGGAGATGGTCTCCAGATCACCCAGGGTCTGTTCGCTGACGTCGGTGTCGTCGGATGCTGCGGCCACCTCGAACTTCGCGGCGGTCAGGGCCGCCAGCGCCGCGATGGCTCTCGGATGTTCACTTCCCTTGACGCGAATGAACTGCTCGGCCGAGGTGCTGAAGTCGTCCAGTGCTCGCCCGATGGCCGGCTGGTCCTGCTGGATCCTGGCTATCTCGAGCAACACCCAGTCGGTGGTCAGCCGGGCTTCCGGATTGTCGACGCTCCAGTACTTCCCCATGGCCCGCACCGACTGTTCGGCCCATATTCGGGCGTCCTCCAGGTCGTCCGCCCGCAGACTCACGGCACTGAGGTTGGAGAGGATCCGGGCGAGCTCAGGGGCGGCGCTGCGGCGCGCCCTGTTGAGGGCGCAGCTCAGGACGAGCCGGGATCGCTCCACATCACCGTGTTCCGCCAGCAACATGCCGAGGTCGTTCCAGACGGCGGCGGGATAGATCTCCTGGTCGGCCTCCGATATCTCCATATGGCGCAAGGTCAGATCGGCTATGGTCAGCGATCCCTGCTTCAGGCCGATGGCCGACAGGAGCTTCGCGAAATGGGCGAGTCGCTGAGCGATCGCCTGGTGAGGTTCCCCCACCAGGTCGCGGTGGCGGAGACACGCCACGAACCGTACGAGGAGGTCATCTCCCGTCGGACGGGATTCGCCGGCTTCCAGGAGGTAGCCCTCCGCCAGTTCTATGGCGTCGTTCAGGGTCTCGAGTGCGTTCACGTTTCCTTCCGGAGCCCCGGCGCCCATGGGTGATCGTTCTGTCATGACAGCCGTCCCCTCCACAACGGGTATATGTTGCCGCCCAGATCGGATTTTTCGAGGGCCTCCGCTATGGCCTTTCTGGATGAGGAGTCGTCTTCCAGATCGCTTTCTTCCGCTACGGCGTAAGGCTTGACCAGCGGGGAAGTCTGGATCCCTGCTGTGCCGTTCGCTGCCGAGCCGGCGCCGGTGCCCGGCCATACGCCGGTCGGGACGACCAGTCTGATACCTGCCAGGCTGCGGACCGCCTCCTCTATCGTCACGGCGAATGCCGAGTCGGCCGGCGCCGTGCAGTACGGCGGCCTCTTGACGAGGAGGCCCAGTACGGTGGATGCGCGATGAGGGGCTTCTCGTTCGATCGGACTGCCGGAGAACTGGCGGTGGTCGTCGCACGGACCGTCGCACTGCAGGCGGAGGGCGTTGACGACCCTGTGCTTCGTACTGCCGTAACGCAGGGAGACTTCGACGACATTGCCGGACAGAAAATCGTCGGAGTCCGATAATCGATGAACGGCCTTCCAGGGGTCGCCGTGCTTCACACGATCGAAGAATGCTTCGGGAAGCGGTGGCGGCTGTTGGAATCCAAGCCTCAGTAACGCCAGGTCGGACAGCATGTCGTAATCCTTCAGCAGCCCCGTCGCGAACGTGCCGTCCGGTAGGCGAACCTTCAACAGCTCACTGTCGGAAGGGCGATCCCGAAGGCAGTGCTCGGCGGTGACAGCGAAGTTCCGTGTCAGTCTTACCCCGAATCCCAGGAGGAGATCGTCACGGAATATCTCTATGAAGTTCTCATTGTGCGTCACGCGTCGGGCCCCCCGTTCGGTTCCGGAATCGAACCCCCTTGCGCTTTCCGTGCCCATCGGCACGCGCCTCCGCGCGCAGCAGTTCCACGAAGCGCCGGTCCGCCTCCTCCGCATTCCTGACCCCCTCCGTGACGATCACCCATAAGGGATCACGGTCGGAGCGCCGGGGGTTGGTCTCCTCCTGGGTCTTCCATATACCCCAGGCATTGATCCACTCACGCATGGCCTCGAAGGTCTTTTCATGCGCCGCGAGGAGCTGATCGGAACCATAGATCTCGAGCTTGGCCAGTACGGGGGTGATGTCCGCCCGGTCGGTCTGGGGATTCCGGCGTTCGGGGAGGATTCCCGTCCGGAGCATCTCCCCGCGGTCGTGGGCAATACGGTGGATCAGGATCAGGGCTTCGTCGTAGACCGCCATCCGCCGATCCCAGACGCGATGTTCGCGCTCACGCCTGGTCGTGGAGCGCTGCGCGATCCCCACGCTGAGGAGCGAAGCGAGGGCGCCCAGCGCTGTTCCGATCAGTACGGCCTCAGGGGGAGTCAGTCTCACGCCGCCATCGTGGCGCCCAGCCCGGGTGTACGGGTCCGTAATCAGCGAAGTGCGGTTCGGGACAGGGCTCCGTGAGCGATTTTCAGCCTGTCGGCAGAGACGGGGGATGTCCCGTGCCGTGGGACGGGGGCAGCCCGGCGGTGCGGCGCAGCCAGTCGTCGAGAGCGAAGAAATCCCGGTCGGTCAAGCCCCAGCGGGGGTCGACCCGGTGGAGGAGGGCTTGTCCCTGATGCTGTGCGGAGACCCAGGTGCGGTCGGCGTCGGTGATCTCATCGTCGACCCAGACGAAGGCGCGACCTGCGGCCCATTCGACGAGCGCGCGGGTCTTCCAGTGCAGTCCGGCCCGCTCATCCAGAGCATCCGGATCATACGGCTGGTTCGGGTCGTTCCGTTCGTCCTGGTCCTCGTCCTCGTCGGAGGGCTCGGGCCAGTTCACGACCGGCAGATCCGGCAGGCCGAGCAGCGGGGCGATGCACTCGTTCGCGTCGGCCATCCATGTCGTGGCCCAGACCAGATCGCACGGCAGTGCCGCCAGTCGGGGGCCGTACTCGGGATTGATCCTGGCCAACAGCGGATGCGATCCGGCTCCCTGCCGACCGGTACTCGTCCGATACGTCGGATAGCCGTTCGGATGCTGTTGCGGTGTCGCCCCGAACGGGATGAGCGGGCCGTCGACGTCGAGGAAGAGCAGTGGGCGCTGGACGGATCCGTTCACGGTTGCACGATAGTGGTCCCTTCGCCGGGGACTGTCGCTCGACGCGAGCCACCGACTGGTGTGTCAGTGGCGGCTACTACGGTGGTGGGCAACGAACGGCACGGACGAACACCCGGGCGACCAGCGGGGGCGCACATGACGGACCGGCCCGGACTTCCGGAGGACCTGGACCGGCCTGCGGTCGAGGCCGTTGCCGCCGAGATCCGCTGCCGCGGTGGCACCCGACTCACGACCAGCCGGCACCCGGGCGAGGACGGCCCCGAGCGCTTCTACCTGGGGGCTCGGTGTCCGGCCGACGGGTGAGATGAGCGGAGACCAGACGGTCGGGGAATGGGACCTGAGCCGGCACCGATCCGATCCTGTGCGACGCCGGGGCTGCCGCGTCGGATGCGCTCAGATCAGCAGGAACCCCGCGATGACCGACGCCGCGTTCGCCGTCACGGATGCCGCGTACGGGACCGGGCCGTTCAGCCGGAGCATACGGCGGAGGAGCAGCGCCTCCACCATGCATACGGTTGCCTCGGCCACGGCGAAGTATCCCCAGTAGTCGTCGGCCGGGACCTGGGCGAGGAACCACCAGAGGGGTGGGTGCGTCACACAGTTGACCATCAGGGCGGCGGCACCGGCGCGCGCCGGCCGGACGCGGGCCGATACGGTGAGCGCCGCGATGTAGACAGGGACCTCGACGAGCAGCGTCAGGGCGAGGGCGAACAGGTACGGCACGGCGGGATCGTGTCACGGGGAGGGGACGGATGGCGAGCGCGCAGGCGGCGGGCCTGCCCGCCGTGCGGGGGCTGGGTGCCGCGCCGGTGGTGGGGTTCGTGTGCGCGGCGGCCGTCGCCCTCGTGGCGGCGTTGCGACTGCCGGCCGGGACAGCGGTCATCGGGCTGGCGACGTTCGGAATCCTGCACAACGTGCTGGAACTGCGGTACGTGGCCGGCCGCTTCGAAGGGGTGCTGCGCGGGCCGTTCCTGCGGCTGCTGGGCCTGCTGATCACGGGGATCGTCGTGTGCCGCCTGCTGCCGCCGTCGACGGTGACGCGCACCGGCGAGATCCTGCTGGCCTACGGGCTGCTGGGCACCGCGTGTGCGCACGCGCTGCGCTCCCGGCTGCCGCTCCTGGTGGCCTCGGTCGCCGTGCTCGCGGCGGCGGCCGGCACCTCACTGGCCTTCCCCGCCTACCACTTCGTGGTGCTGACGCATCTGCACAACGTCGTCCCGCTGCTCTTCCTGTGGGAGTGGTCGCGCCGGTTGCCGCAAGGGCGGGCCACCTTCCGTGCGGTGCAGTGCGGATGGGTCCTGGTGGTGCCCGCACTGCTGATGGCCGGGGCGTTCGACCACTGGCTGGCCGCCGGTACGGCCTGGACCGACCGGTTGTCCGCCGCGTACACACCGCCGGCGTGGCTGGACTCGACGGTGAGTCTGCGCTTCGTCGCGGTGTTCGCCTTCCTGCAGACCATGCACTACGTGGTCTGGGTCTGGTTCCTGCCGCGCTATGCGCCCGATGCGACGCGGTCGTTCGAGCGGCGGGTGCCGGTACTGCGCGGCTGGCGGGCCTGGGCGCTGGGCCTGGGCGTGGCCGCGGCCCTCGCGTCGCTGTTCGCGACGGACTACGCGCAGGGAAAGGCGCTGTATGCGGCGATCGCGAGCTACCACGCCTATCTGGAGTTTCCGGTCCTGTTGATGCTCATTCTGGGACTGGGGCCGGTCCCGGCTCCGGTCGCCGGGCCCGTCGAAGGGAAGAACACACGTGTCTCTACTGGCTGATGTCGCTCCTGATCCGCCCTCTTCGGGCGGGCATGTCGTCCTCACCGTGGTGGGGGTTGTGCTGCTGGTCGGTGTCCTCGTGCTGGTCATGGTCGCGCTGTCCCGCCGCAAGTGAGCGGTGCCGGGGGCGCGCGTCAGCGACGGATCAGGCGGACGTGGGTGACCGCTGCCGAGCTGACCTGCTCGGCCACCTGGTAGCCGTCGATCGATTCGCCCCAGTTGTCGAACAGGCGCACGCCCTTCCCGGCGAGCATGGGCGTGACGACCAGGTGCAGTTCGTCGAGCAGCCCGGCACGCACGTACTGCTGGATGGTGCCGGGGCCACCGCCGAGGCGCACGTCCTGGCCCGCCGCGGCTTCGAAGGCCCGCCGCAGCACCGTTTCGGCGGGCTCGTCGGTGAAGTGGAAGGTCGTTCCACCCTTCATCGCCAACGACGGCCGCAGGTGATGGGTGCGGACGAACACGTCGTGGTGGAAGGGCGGGTTGTCGCCCCACCAACCGGTCCATGACTCGTCCTGCCACGCTCCCCGCACGGGCCCGAACATGTTGCGGCCCATGATGGTGGCGCCGATGTTCTCGTCGCCCCGCTCGACGTAGTCGGCGTCGATCCCCGCTGTGCCCTCGTCGCGGGCGCGCAGCGCGGCGAACATCCACTCGTGCAAACCGTCGACGCCGTCCCCGAAGGGTGCGTCCAGGCGCTGGCCCGTGCCGGTGGCGTAGCCGTCCAGGGTGATCGTGATGTTGTGTGCGCGCAGCTTGGGCATGGCGTTCTCCTTGGTCCGTCTCTCGTTGTTTTCCGCTCTCACCTATGCGTCGAACGAGATACGGCCGAATCGACAGCTCCTCCGAGAATTCTCCCTCAGGCGAGATCGATATGGACGCTGGTGGACTTCACGCGGGCAGTCGCCTGCATGCCGACCTGCAGTTGCAGTTCCTCGACGGCCTCGCGGGTGAGCAGTGAGACCAGCCGGTGCGGGCCGGCCTGGATCTCGACCTGGGCGGCGACGTCGCCCAGTTTGACCGCGGTGACGATGCCGGAGAAGGCGTTGCGCGCGGATGTGTACGCCTCGCCGTTCTCCGCGGCGGCCTCCTGCGCGACTTCGACGCAGAAGGCGGCAAGGTCCGGGCCGTCGACGAACCGGCGGGTGTTCTCGCGGCGGGTGGGAAAACGGCCGGCATCCGCCCAGCGCCGCGCCGTGTCGACGCTCACGCCGAGCAGGTTCGCCGCCTGACCAATGGTGTAGGACTCCATGAGCCGAAGACTAAGCCCAACTCCGCGCGTCCCCGTCGGCGGCAGCGCTGGTGGACACGGTTTTGGAGACCCCCGGGCGACACGCCACCACCCGCCCCACGACCGGTGGCCGGTGCTCCGGTCCGCTGACCGGAACGCGGCATGACAGGGGGCTCCCGTCACTCCCATGCTGCAGACCGTCAGTCCGACTCCTTCGTGGGATTCGGCGATGTCGAAGCGGGGGCGGGTCATGAGCGACGGAGCGGATTCCACGGTGGAGGGTGCGGTGCTGTCGCTGCCGAAAGGCGGCGGTGCGGTCGGCGGCATGGGGGAGACGTTCACTCCGGACCTGTTCACCGGGACGGGGAATTGCACGGTGCCGATCACGGTCCCCGCCGGCCGGCTCGGATTGGCACCGCACCTGTCGCTGGGATACAGCACCGGCAACGGGAACGGGCCGTTCGGCCAGGGATGGCAGCTGAGCCTGCCGGGGGTGTCCCGCAAGACGTCCCGAGGCATTCCCCGATACGCGGAAACGGAGACGGCCGGGCCTGCCGGGCCCGGGGCGGACCGGGCCGATGTGTTCGTCCTGTCGGGGGCCGAGGATCTGGTGCCCGTCGACGGTGGCCGGCCGGGCCGGGTGCGGTACCGGCCGCGGACGGAGGGCCTGTTCGCGCGGATCGAGCACGTCAGGGACGCCTCCGGGAACTACTGGGAGGTCCGCGGGAAGGACGGTCTGCTGACCCGTTACGGGACGCCCCGTCCGGCCACCGCGGACGCCACCTGGCGCGACCCCGCAGTGGTCGCTGATCCCGATGACGCGAGCCGGGTCTTCGGGTGGCGGATCACCCGGACCGAGGACGCGCTGGGCAACGTGATCCGCTACGACTATCTGCGCGACCACGGCCAGGAGGCGGGGCACACGTGGGACAGTCCGCTGCTCGCCCGGATCTCCTACGCGGACTACGGTGACCGGGCCGAACCGTCGTTCCTCGTCGCGGTGGACTTCGACTACGAGTCGCGGCCCGACGCGTTCTCGGACCACCGGTCCGGGTTCGAGGTGCGGACGTCGTTGCGCTGCCGCACCGTCCGGGTGACCACCCACGCCGCGGACGGCATCGCCCGGGTGGCCCGGGAGTGCCGGTTCACCTACCAGCAGGCCGGGTTCAACGGTGTCTCACTGCTCATCCGCGTCGACGTGGTCGGGATCGACGGCCAGGATCAGCCGCCGGGCCAGGACCCGTTACTGGAGAACCTGCCGCCGCTGACCTTCGGGTACTCGGGGTTCGATCCGGCCGTGCGCCGGTTCGAAGCGCTGGCCGGGCCGGCCCTGCCGACGGCGTCGCTGGGCGACCCGACGCTGGCCCTGGTCGACCTGCGGGGGACGGGACTTCCCGACCTGGTCGAGTTCGGGGCCACGAAGCGTGTCTGGCGCAACGCCGGCGGCGGTCGGTTCGAGCTTCCCCGGCAGATGGCCGAGGCGCCGCCGGTGTCCCTCGCCGATCCCGGGGTGCGGTTCATGGACGCCGACGGTGACGGCCGCGCCGACCTGGTCGTGCCTGTGGTGACCTCGGGCGGCCGGACTTCCGGTGCGACCGCGGGCTACTACCCGATGACTTTCGCGGGCGGCTGGAGCCATCGCTCGTTCCGGCCCTACCGGCAGTCGCCGTCGGTCCGGCTCTCCGATCCGAACGTGAGACTGCTCGACCTGGACGGTGACGGGCTCACCGACGTGCTGCGTTCGGGTACCCGCCTGGAGTGCTGGTTCAACGATCCCGACCCCCGCCAGGCGTGGCAGCGCACCTCACAGAGCACCGGACCGCTCGTGGATCTGGCGGATCCCCGGGTGCGGTTCGCGGACATGACCGGCGACGGACTGCAGGACATCGTGCTGCTCCGCAACGGGAACATCGCGTACTGGCCGAACCAGGGCCATGGCCGCTGGGGAGCGCGGGTGACGATGCGCCGGTCGCCCCGGCTGCCCGACGGCTTCGATCCGCGCCGGGTGCTGCTCGGCGACGTCGACGGGGACGGCGCGGCCGACCTGATCCATGTCGACCACGGGCGGGTGCTGCTGTGGGGCAACCAGTCCGGCAACGCCTGGACCGAAGAGCCCGTCACCATCACCGGCACTCCGGCCGTCACGGGAAGCGATTCGCTCCAGCTGTCCGACCTGTACGGAACCGGGATGGCCGGCCTGCTCTTCAGCCGGGCCGACGACGGTTCGGGGAGGCCGCACCTGCGCTTCCTGGACTTCGCCGGTGGCGTCAAGCCGCATCTGCTGACCGGTATGGACCACCACCTCGGAGCCACCACGCAGGTCACCTACGCGCCGTCGACGCAGGAGTACCTCCGTGACCAGCACCATCCGGAGACTCGCTGGCGCACCACCCTGCCGTTCCCGGTGCAGGTGGTGTCCCGGGTCGAGGTGAGCGACGCGCTCTCGGGCGGCCGGCTGACCACGAAGTACCGCTATCACCACGGCTATTGGGACGGCGTGGAGCGGGAGTTCCGCGGCTTCGCGATGGTCGAACAGCTGGACAGCGAATCCTTCGGGACGGCGCCCACGACAGGGCCCGGCGCCGTGCCGGACGGGCACTTCTCGCCGCCCACCCTCACGAAGAGCTGGTTCCACCCGGGACCGGTCGCCGCCGTGGAGGCGGGGGAGTGGACCGAACTGGATCTGCGGCACGAATACTCCGGCCTGGACGTACCGATGCTGTCCCGCCCCCCGGGGCAGACCGCCTTCCTGGCCGCCCTGCCCCGAAGCGCCCGCAGGGCCGCGCTGCGGACGCTGCGCGGACAGCTGCTGCGCACGGAGCTGTACGGTCTGGACGGCACCGACCGCGAGCACCGTCCCTACACCGTCACCGAGACGATCTCCGGGGTAAGGGAGGAGTCGCCACCGCCGGCCGGCTCCGGGGACGGGCTGGAGGACGTGCGGGAACGAATCTTCTTCCCGTTCAGCCTCGGCAGCCGGACCACCCAGTACGAGCGCGGCGACGACCCGATGACCCGGTTCACCGTCCCCAGCGGCTACGACGGGTACGGCTTCCCGGCAGGGCAGATCTCCATCGCCGTTCCCCGGGGCCGCGACCCGATGGCCGCCGTCACCGCCGCACCCCAGCCGTACCTGGCCACGTATGCCACCACCGAGTACTCCCGCCGCGACGACGCCGACCACTATCTGATCGACCGGGTAGGCCGGACGACCAGCTACGAAGTGATCAACGACGGCCGGCTCAGCGTCGCGCAGCTGCGCGACGCGATCCTCTCCGGCCCGACGGAGGCCGGTCTGTCGCTGCGCGTGATCGGCCACGCCCGCACGTACTACGACGGCGACGCGTTCACCGGACTGCCACTCGGCACCCTCGGCGACCACGGGCTGCCGGTCCGCACCGAGTCCCTCACGTTCACGGATGCCTTCCTCAACGCCCTCCATCCGCCCGGCGACCCGCTCGCGGTCGGACCGCGGCCCGTGTATCTGGCCCCCGGCGGGGTCGCGACCTGGCCGGCCGAGTACCCGCCCGGGTTCCGCGCGGCGCTGCCCGGTCTCGCCGGCTACACGCACCACACGGACACCGACGTGCCCGGATCACCCGGCGGGTACTACGTGACCGGCGCTCGGCGCCGCTACGACGTGCACGTCGCCGGCCGGGTGCCGCGAGGACTGCCGGTCGCGTCGCTCGACCCGCTGGGCGCGCAGAGCCAGATCGTCTACGACCAGTACGATCTGCTGCCGGTACGGCTGATCGATGCCGTCGGCCTCGAGACCCTCGCGGTGCACGACTACCGCATGCTGCAGACCAGGGAGACGACCGACGCCAACGGCAACACCGGCACGGTGACGTTCTCTCCCATCGGGCTCGTCACCGCCCACTTCGTGCGCGGCAAGCGGGGCGAGGGTGACCGCGACGCGGCGAGTTCGCGGACGACCTACGATCTGCTCGCTTTTGCCGAGCGCGGTCGACCCGCCTCCGCGCGCACCGTCCGCCGGGTGCACCACGACACGGACACGAACGTCCCGGCCGCCCAGCGCGACGAGGTGATCGTGTCGGTGACGTACTCCGACGGGTTCGGGCGGCTGCTGCAGACCCGCTCCCAGGCGGAGGACACCCTCTTCGGCGACCCGACCCACGGCGGCGGCGCCATACCCGGCGAGGACCTCGCGCCGGTCGGCGACACCACCGGTCGAACACGCGGCCCCGCGGACCCGGACAACGTGATCGTCTCCGGTGCGCAGGTCTACGACAACAAGGGCCGGGTGGTGGAGAAGTACGAGCCGTTCTTCTCCACCGGCTTCGACCATGTCCCGCCGCTCGGTACCCGGACGGGCCAGAAGACAAGCATGTTCTACGATCCGCGCGGGCAGGTCGTACGAACGCTGAACCCCGACGGCAGCGAACAGCGCGTCATCCTCGGAATCCCCGCCGACCTGGCGGTTCCCGAGGTGTTCGTACCGACGCCATGGGAGTCCTACACCTACGACCAGAACGACAACGCGGGTCGCACCCACGGTGACACCGCGGGGGCGTATCGCGGTCATTGGAACACCCCGGCCAGCACCGAGGTCGACGCCCTGGGCCGTACGGTGCGCACCGTCGCCCGCAACGGGGTGGCGGACGCCGACCTGTTGAACTCCAGATCGGTGTACGACATCCAGGGCAATCTGGTGACGGTCACGGACGCGCTCGGACGGGATGCGTTCCGGTACCGCTTCGACGTGGCCAAGCGGCGCTGGCGTACGGACAGCATCGACGCGGGGCGCCGGGACAGCGTTCCGGACGCGCTCGGCAATCCGGTCGAAGCCCGCGACAGCAAGGGTGCGTTGACGCTCGGTGTGTCCGATGTTCTGGGCAGGCCGACTCATGTCTGGGCGCGGGACGACTCCGCAGGGTCTGTGACACTGCGCCGGCTCATCGAATACGGGGACGGTGGTGCCTCCGACCAGCCGGCCACCGACCGGGCCGCGGCCCGCGTGGTCAACCTGCTCGGCCGTCCGGTGCGCCACTACGACGAGGCGGGCCTCGAAACCGTCACGGTGGTCGACTACAAGGGCAACGTGCTGGAATCCGCCCGGCGGGTGATCGCCGACGCGCCGATCCTCGCCACGTACACGGCGGCGAAGACCAAGGGCTGGCAGGTGGTGCCGTTCCAGGTGGAGTGGACACCCGCGGCCGGACAGGGGCGGGCGGCGCGCGATGCGCAACTGCTCGAACCCGGTGGCTACGTCACGACGACGGGCTACGACGCGCTCAACCGGGTCGTCAGACACGTGCTGCCAACCGACGTGGAGGGCCGACGCAGGGAACTCCACCCCACGTACAACAGGGCGGGCGCACTCGAGGGGATGCGCCTCGACGACGCGGTCCATGTGCAGCGGATCGCCTACGACGCCAAGGGACAGCGGTCCCTGGTCGCCTACGGCAACGGGGTGATGACCCGGTACGCCTACGACCCGCACACGTTCCGGCCGACCAGGCTGCGGAGCGAGCGGTTCACCCTCGCCGCTGACGGGCTGACCTACCGTCCGACCGGAGCCGCGCTGCAGGACTACGGCTACGACTACGACCTCGTCGGGAACATCCTCACCGTCCGCGACCGGGCACCTGGCAGCGGCATCCCCAACAACCCCGACGCGCTCGGTGCCACCGACCCCGTCCTGCGCAAACTGCTCGGCAGCGGTGACGCACTCGACCGGCGGTTCAGTTACGACCCGGTCTACCGGCTGCTCGCCGCGACCGGCCGCGAGTACCAAGCGCAGCCCGCCGGGGATCCGTGGAGCGACCTGCCGCGCGGCACTGATGTCACGAAGGCGCAGGCGTACACGGAGACGTACCGCTACGACGCGGTGGGCAGCGTCCTCAGCCTCGGCCACAGTGGCACGGGCGGCTTCAGCCGCGCCTTCGACGTCGCGACCGACAGCAACCGGCTGCGGGCGATGGCCGTGGGGAAGACGCCGTACACCTACACGTACGACAGCAACGGCAACCTGGTCGCCGAGACGACCTCGCGGCACTTCGCGTGGAACCACGCCGACCGGCTGAAGGCGTTCGCGACCCAGACTCCGGGCGCCGAACCCTCCGTCCACGCCCAGTACCTGTACGACGCGTCCGGCCTGCGGGTGAAGAAGATCGTCCGCCGCCAGGGCGGTGCCGTCGAGGTCACCCACTACGTCGACGGCACCTTCGAGCATCACCGCTGGGCCGCTGCGGCGCCCGCATCGGCTGCCGCCCCGGGAGCGGGCGAGAACAACCAGGTCCACGTCATGGACGATTCCCGGCGGGTCGCGCTGGTCCGCCTCGGCCCCGCCCACCCCGAGGACCGCGGCCCGGCGGTCGCCGTCCAGCTCTCGGACCACCTCGGCAGCAGCACTGCCGTCGTCGACGGCGCGGGCACCCTCACCAACCGCGAGGAATACACCCCGTACGGCGAAACCAGCTTCGGCAGCTACACCCGCAAGCGCTACCGCTTCACCGGTTGCGAGCGGGACGAGGAGAGCGGTCTGGCCCACCACTCGGCGCGCTACTACCTGCCGTGGACGGCTCGTTGGAGCGGCTGTGACCCCAGGGGACCGGCCGGCGGCGTCAACCAGTACCAGATGTGCGGCGGTGGCCCGATGAACAGGACCGACACCGCGGGGACGGACTGGGAGTTCACCTGGGATCCGCGGGAGTGGGAGCCCCTCGAGTTCACCAAGGAGGAGATCGCCCCCCGGGTGGAGGGCGGGGCCAAGGTACTGGGTGGCGCGGCGGCCTTCGTCGCGGGAGCGGCTTTGTGCGAGACGGGCGTGGGCTGCGTCGTCGGCGCTCCGCTGATGGTGGCAGGCGCTGACGTCGCAGGTTCGGGGGCGGTGCAGGCGTTGGGCGGCAGGCCTCGGCCCACTGCGGTCGGCGCTCTTCTCGGCCCCTCGGCGCAGCGTCTCGAGGAGAACTTCGTGAGCGCGGCAGGTCTGGCTCACACGGCCGCTCAGGGATATGTGATGTGGAAGACGGGCCGACCGCTGGGAGCGGTGCCCAGCGGCTCGGCTCCGAAAGGTCCCGGCGCGACGTCCGCCGGCGGTGGCGGGCGGTCAGGTTCGCCGGGCGGGGCAGGTGCGCCGCCGGCCGAGCCGACCTACCTCAAGTCCACGGCCAGTGACCCTGCTGCGACTGTTCAGCCGGCAGCCCCGAGCGGTCCGGCACTCTTCCGGGGCACAACACGCGGTTATCAGGGCAGCGCCGGAACGCAGCGGGTGGGGATCACTCCCACGACCACCGATCCGGGAGTCGCCACCGTGTTCGGCGCGCACGCCGAACGGTTCGGGCAATCGGTCATCCAGATCGCACAACCGGGGGACCTGGTAGGAGTCGCCACTCACGAGGGATACATCGCCTCGGAGCTGGAAGTCGGAGTCGAGCTGAGCCCCGCGGAGTTCGCGAGCCGCGCCAGCATCGAGATCCCGACGAGTGCCGCCCGTGCGATTCTGGGGCGGATGGGAATCGAGATACCGGGGCGGATGAGTATCGAGAACATCTCGCCGACTTTGGCCAATACCCCGAAACTCACTCCGGCACAGACCCAGCAGTTCATCAAGGAGGCCGCCGCCCATGGCAAATAGAGCCCGTATCAGCGTCGAGGACACCGAGGCAGCGACCGTCGACCGCGCTGTGTGCATTGTGCGCTGCCTGGAGGGTGTGGTGTCCCCCGGGGACATGTTCGACGTGGCCACGTCCACCGGCGGCGAGGACGCTCGGGTCGCCTTGTATGTCACTCGCATCTGGCGCTACGGCAGGCCGATCGACCTGCTCGGTCCTCCGCACTCGGCGAAGGTCGAACTGACAGGTCAGGGGACGCTCTCACTGCCGGGCGTGACGCACCTGACCATGACGACAGGCGCATAGCACCGTGGTCGCGCCCATGCCTTGTCATGAAACCGCTCATTTCCAACAGATCGACTATCGGACGGGGTTTCTCGTGATGGACAGAGAATTATCAGCAGTGGACACCGGGCCGGTGGAGTCCATCATCGAGCAGCCGGGGCCGACGCCGGACCCCATCCAGCCGTCGGTGAGCGTTTCCGCCCAGGCCGGGCGGGTGGTGGCGGGGATTGCCGCCACGGTGTCGGTGGATGCCTTCCGAGGTGCGAGCTTCAGATGGGATTTCATCAACGGGAAATGGATATCGACTCCTCTCGTCGCGTACGTACAGACCGCCGTCAGCATCGACGGCGTCGAGAAGGCACGGGAGAACCGGAGCGGTGGGGACTTCGCTCTGACGTTCCCGACGCCCGGTACCCACACGGTCACAGCTCAAGCGGTCACCGACACGGGGCGGGTCTTCGTCTCCGGCCCGGTCAATTTCCAGGTGGCGGCGGCGGTTCCACCGGCTTTCACGGTGACGGCGCCGGCCGAGGGTGCGGTGGTCGATCTGGGGGAGAGCCCTGGGTCGGTCGATCTGAGGGTGAGCATTCCGGCCGACCAGTTCTTCCCGGTCACGGTCAGTATCGCCGTGGACGGTCAGTTCGTTTCGGCCGAGACGATCTCCAGCACCCAATACCAGAAGACCCTCACCCTCAGCTCCCTGCCGCTGGGACCGCGGCCGATCGCGGTGACCGTCGGCGACCGGGACGGTTTCACGTCGACAAAGGTCCGCACGATAAGCGGCCGTGACGTCGGGCTGCCCCGCGCGCCCGTCGTTCCGCAGGCCGACGTTCTCGGTGACAAGGACGGGCAGGGGACCGCGCACATCAGCGGAACCGCGGAGGACCCCCAGAGCGGGATGATCGGCGGAAAGGCGGCGGTGGCCTGGGCCCTGAGTCCCGAAGGAACCAGAACGACGGCGCAGGCACTGACCCCCGGCGACTTCCGCAAATGGCTTGCCGACGTGCCGCTGAAAGGGTTCGGCGCGCACACGATCTATGTGTGGGCGACCGACGCGGCAGGCAACACGATGCTCAAGCCGACGGAGTTCCCGGTCGTGGTCATCAGCGACTTCAAGCCGAAGACGCTGGAGGAGCGGCTCAACGAACGGGAGTATCTGGTTGCCCTGCTGTCCTTCGCCCAGGAGCAGGTCAAGGTTCCGGGACCACCGGAGGCGTCGCTGGACACCGCCACCCTTGTCCGTGTTCTGGGCCAGCCGCTCGACCGGCTGAGCCAGCCGCTGTCCGCGGCCGCTGACCAGGGCAACGTCGACATCAACCAACTGCGTGTGCCCGTGGAACTGCTCCGGGCACGCATCGCGGCCACCGGGACCCCTGCCGGGCCCGGAGCGGCAGGCGAGGAGGCCTACCGCAATGCGGCGTACACGTCGCTGCTCGCCGCGGTGGGCACCTCCTACGCGGAGCTGCGGCTGGTCCGGGGCGCCGCGCCCGCCGTTCGCCAGGCATTGGCGGCACGACTGGGCATCCGGTTGTCGGCGGCCAAACCCGATGAGCTGGACCAACTGGTACTGGATGGCCCGGGCCTCACCGAAGCGGCGCTGGAAACCCTCTTCGGTCTCACCTCCACCACCCGGTCCGACCCGCTGCGTACGCCATCGACCCCGCTGCTGCTCACCTGGCAGCTGGCCGGGCTGGCGCTGTCCTGGGCCGATCAGGACCAGCACCCGACGACGCCGCGGGCGTACGGGGTGCTCGCCGACCCGGATGTGATCAGCGCCGCCGACGTCATCGAGGGTCCGAACGGTGACCCCGTCCGGCTGTTGCTGACGCAGCGAGCCGGGACGCTCGCCGGCTACGAGCAGATGCTCGACGCACTGCGCGTCAATGCCGCCACCGCGATCCTGGGACTCACGGCCATGGTGACCCAGGCGTTGCCCGGTGCCGACCTCGCCCGTTGGGAGAGCAAGGAGAACCAGGGCGCCGACATCAGTGGCCTGCTCGCGTCGGTCGGACTGAGCCGCCCCGGTTTCCTCCTCCTGCGGAAGCTCGCCCGGCTCGCCGCCACCGGGAACCTCTCGGCCGCCGAGTGGAAGGACGCCGTCTCGGTCCTCACCGGGGCCCACAAGCGCCAGCTGTTCCCGGTCTGGACGACCCAGGAGACCGCGTTCGCGCTCTCCCCCGACTACTTCGTCCTCTCCGGTGCCGGTCCGCGGGTCAGCACGTACCGCGTCGACAGCGATGCCCGTCACGACTGGCAGTCCGTGCTGCGCAGCCGGACCACGCAGCGCGCGGACATCATCGAAGGGAACGGGCAGGCAGTCATCGCGGCCGAGCAGGTCGCCCTGCCGATTCTGCGCGACGCCCTGCTCGACGACCTGAAACCCACGACCACGGGTGTCATCGGGGAGGAGATGACGGCCCTGTTCCTCGTCGATGTCCTCGCCGGCGGATCGCTGCGCACCACCCGCGTCAAGCAGGCGCTGGAGAGCATTCAGTCGCTCCTGTCCGCCAAGAGATCCGGCGAGATGCTGCCGACGCATCCTGCGTTCAGCTGGAGACTCGGCAACCCGGACACGTTCACCCGCGCATGGGTCTGGATGGGTGAAATGGGAAGCTGGCAGGCCGCCACCACGGCGTTCCTGTTTCCCGAGCGGAATCTCGACCCGACCCTGCTGGTGCCGCGCGGCAGGCCGCAACTGGCCGCCTTCTTCGAGGCCATCCGCGGGCCGGGCGTCTTCAGCGCGCAGAAGGCCGTGAAAGCAGCGGGCGACTACGCGGGCTCGGCCTTCAAATATCTTGATCCCCCCAGGTCGGCCACGCACCAGGACGACCTCAGGAGGCTTCAGGTGGGCAGGCCGGACGCGGAGAACCGGGAGACCTTCTGGGCCGTGCCTCTCCTGCTGGCCCAGCGGCTGCAGACCGCCGGTGACTACCGTGCGGCGCTCGACTGGTACTGGCTCGTGTACCCGTACGACGACGGCGTGGCCAAATCCTGCTACCTCCGGATCGCCACCGAGACAGCGGTCCGCCCCGATCTCAAATTCCCTCCCCAGTGGACGGAGAAGCTGGATCCGTTCGGGCTCGTGGACAACCGTCCGGCCCCCTACACCCGTGCCACGCTGCTGGCGGTGATCCGGTGCCACATCGACTTCGCGGACTCCGAATTCAGCCGCGAGACGGGTGAGTCGGTCGCCCACGCCAGGACCCTCTACCTCGCCGCCCGCCGACTGCTCTCCGTTCCCGCGCTGCGCCCGCTCGAGCCGATGAATCCCGGTGAGCCGATCCTGCCGATCCCGGAGCTGGAGTCGCTGTCGGCGCGGGTGAACGTACAGCTCGCCAAGTTGCGTCAGGGGCGGAACATCGCGGGCATGCCCCGTACGCAAGGTGTCGTCGGGACGATCACGGTGAGCCAGCCCACGCCCTTCCGCTTCAAGACGCTGATGGAGCGGGCGCATCAACTCGTGTCCCAGGCAACCCAGATGGAGGCGGGCTACCTCGCCGCACTCGAGAAGTACGACGATCGCAGCCTGCGGGCCTTCGACGCGGGCAAGGGGATCGATCTGACCAACGCACAGATCGGCCTCGCCACCAGTCGGGTGACGGAGGCCAACGACGCGGTCAAGGCGGCGGCAGCCCAGCGTGCCAAGGCCGACGTCATGGTCAGGACCTACGAGCGGCAGATCGGTCTGCCGCCGAACCAGTACGAGCGCGACCTCCTCGACCAGTACGGCGAGATGAGATCCATCCGGAACACCATCAACGCCGTCGACACGGCGGTCGGTGTCCTGCAGCAGGCGTACAACGCGGCTGACCTCGCAGGTGCGGTCTTCTCCGGCGGCGCCAGGCCGGCCATAGCGATGTCCATCACGGCCGGACTTGTCAGCAGGGGCATCTTCCAGGCCAACGAGAACACCCTCCAGGCACGGATGGATGCCAACCAGCTCAAGGCCGGCATCGAGCAGCACAAGGACGAGTGGCGCCTGCAGAAGACCTCTGCCGAGCAGGACTCACTGGTCGCGGCCGCGCAGATGGTGACGGCCAACGACCAGGTGACGATAGCCACTCAGGAGCAGGCGATCGCCACCCTCCAGCGCGACCAGGCGACAGCGACGCTGAAGTTCCTCAACGACCAGTTCACCAACGCCGATCTGTATCTGTGGATGAGCAACACGCTCGGCGGGACGTACCGGTACTTCCTGCAGCAGGCCACCGCCACCGCGCGGCTGGCGCAGGCGCAACTGGCCTTTGAGCGGGCCGAATCGGCCCAGACACTGATCGGCAACGACTACTGGCAGACGCCGGCCGAGACGACCGACACCAGCAATCAGGTCAATCGCCGGGGGCTGACCGGAGCGGAACGGCTCAGCCAGGACCTGAGCGGCCTGGAGGAGTACGCCTTCCGGTCGGAACGCCGGCGTCTCAACCTGTCCCAGACGTTCTCCCTCGCCCAGCTCATGCCGGTGGAGTTCCTGGAGTTCCGTCGTACCGGATCCATCGCCTTCGCCACCCCGATGTCCCTGTTCGACGGTGATTTCCCCGGTCAGTTCTGCCGGATGATCAGCCAGGTACGCGTCAGCATCGCCGGGCTCTTTCCGCCGGAGCGGGGCGTTCGCGCCACGCTGGCCTCCAACGGCATCTCCCGGGTGACCACCCGGCAGGACAGCGGCTTCAAGGACATCGTGGTGCGGCACGACCCCGGAGTGGTCGCTCTGACGTCACCGGTCAACGCCAGCGGGGTCTTCGAACTCGACGCCCAGGCCGACATGTTGCGGCCGTTCGAGTCCAGCGGCGTGGACACCACGTGGGAACTCCACCTTCCGCCCGCCGCGAATCCGATCGACTTCGCCGCGATCGCCGATGTGATGCTCACGATCGACTACACGGCCCTGTACGACGACGGCTACCGCAGCCAGCTGATCAACCGGTTCAACGGATCCCGGGAGCGCGGTTCGGACCGGGTGTTCAGCCTGGCGACCGACTTCCCCGACCAGTGGTACGACCTCAACAACCCCGCAGACCCGAAGGCCCGCTCGGTCACGCTCAACCTGCGGGACATCGATTTCCCGGTCGGGATCTCGGGCCTCGTCACCTCCGCGGTCGCCGTCCGGCTCGACAGTGGTGAACCGGTGCCCAACACGCTGCTGTCGCTGCGTCGCATCAAGGGCGGTGGAAGCGCCACCACCACGGAAGGCACGGCCAGCACCCGGCGGGGCAACGCCGCGACCTGGGCCTCGCTCTCCGGAACCAGTCCCAGGGGAGACTGGCTGCTCGGATTCGGCGAGGACGCCGCTGCTCTGTTCGACTCCGGCAAGCTGGACGACATTCAGCTGGTCATCAGCTGGACCGGGCAGGGACCGGCCTGGACGTCCTGACCCGATGACCATCCGCCCGGACGGGCGGCCGCGCACAGCGGCTGCCCCTCCGGGCGGTGCCATGAACGTCAGGCGAGCCAGCCGTAGGGCAGCCGGAGGACGGCGGCCACACGATCGGCGACGACCGGAGCGTGCGGTGGAACGCCTCCGTCGGCAAGGCCGCGGGTGAGATGGAGATGCAGGGACTGGAGCGTGGCGAAGGTGTTGAAGGCCCAGGGTGGAACGGGGCCGGGGCCGCCACCGTCGAGGGCGTCCGTCACGATGCCCAACCAGCCGGTGGCTTGCTCGGCCGTCAGGTCCGGAGCGAGCAGGATGCGGCTGAGCGCGTGGGCGAGACGGGCATCCTCCAGCTGCGCGTAGCGGTAGTCGGTGTGTTCGGCCGTCATCCGGCGGGCGCACAGTTCCAGCAGTTCGGTGCGGCGGGCGGGCAGCGCCTGTCCGAACGCGGCGGCCGCGTCGGCGCCGTGTGCGACGGCGTGCAGCCAGCCGAGGGAGTCGTCCCAGCCGCGGGTGTCGAGCTCCGACGGGTACCAGGAGGCGAAGCCGGCGTACCAGCGCTCCGCGGCCGTCCGCGGCACCGTGCCGGGGGCGGCCTGTCCGCGGGTCAGAACGCACCGGAGCACGAGGGGCGCGAAGGTCCTGGCCTGGATCTCCCGATGGGTGAAACGGTCCGCGGCGGCGTCACCGAGGTCCTCCAGAACCTCGTCGAGGTGACCTTCGCGTATCCAGCGCGCGGCGGCGGTGTAGGCGTGCTCGTCCCGGACTTCGGGGTCGGGGGACACGAGCATGGCCGACAGCTCGTCGCCCAGCCGGGCGACCGGTACGGCGGCGGGGAACGGGAAATCCGTGGCGGCGATCGACGACCAGTCGACAAGATCCGTACTCATCGCCCGAGCCTTCCACGCCCCTCGAAGACCGGCAAGGAAAGCGATCGGCTTTCGGTTCCGCCTCCGCGCCGCGAGATGAGCCTCAACCCCGTGGGCCGGGCGTACTACGACCTGTCCACGTCGCGCTGCGTACGGAACTCACGCTCCGCGGTGCTGAACTCGAGTGTCGTCGGAACCGTATTCCCTGCGAAGCCGGGGTGCGGGGTACGAGCCGGCGTTCGGTCAGGGTGGGCGGCGCGCGCGGCCGTGGGGGTCGGTCGACGACACCACGGGCAGCGCCGGCAGCGTGGTGATCGCATCGAGACGGGGGTCTCATCGATGAGGCAGTTGAACGAGCCGTTGAACCGGCCAGGCGCGTACGAGCCGGAGACAGGGGTCCTGGCGGATCTCCCGCCGTGGGCCGGCGGGCGTGGTGTGCTGCAGGGCGCATTCGGACTGCTGGGGGCTGTGGACCGGGCCGGGGAGGCAGGACTGACGAGGCTCGCGTCGGAGTGCGGGCTGCCCAAGACGACCGCGTACCGGCTGCTGGAGCAACTGGTCGCGCTGAACGCCGTCGAGCGGTGCCACGGGGGATACCGGATGGGTCCGCGCATGTTCCAGCTCGGGCAGGAGTGGCAGCCGCATCCCGGGCTGCGGGCCGCGGTGCGGGAGCCGGTGCGCCGCCTGCTGGGTGCGACCGGCGCGACCGTGGGCATCAGCGCGTTACGCGAGGGTCAGACGCTGGTACTGGACTGGACGCCCGGCGAGAACACGGTGGTGCCACCGCCACGCAGCGGCACGGTCTGGCCGTGGTTCACCGCGGCGGGCAAGGTGCTGGTGGCCGGGGCGGACCGCGCTCTGCCGCTCGACCGGCTCCCCGCGTCCTGGCCTCGCGAAGCGGCGGCGATCCGGGACCGCGGTGCCGCGTTCGACCGTGAGGAGGTGGTGCCGGGAGTGTGCTGTGTGGCCGTTCCGCTGTACGCCGCGGACGATGTCCCGGTGGCGGCGTTGTGTGTCCTGACGCATCCCGCACAGCATCTGGAACGGCTCGCGGATGTCGTGCAGCGGACGGGCAAGGCCATCAGCGCGTCGCTGCGCGTCCGGTGAGCGGGTCCGCCGACCGGCACGGCGCGCGGTGCGTCATCGGTGCTCGGGCGCCGGCTCGGCGTCGTCGGCGGGAGCGGCACGTACCTGCTCCCGCGCAGCCGGCCGCGCCGGGACGTCAGGACGTGCGGCGCGCCGGCGAAGGCGGCCGGGGTGAGCGGCTTTCCGGCGAGGGGGTGCCCGCGCCGGACGACGGCGACCATCTCGTCGGTGAACAGCGTCTCGACGAGGGGTTCGGGCGCCGGTGAGGTGATGACCCGGATCTCCAGGTCCGCTGCCCCGTCGCGCAGGACGAGGTCGTCGTCCGCCCTGGTGTGCGCACATGTGCGGATGCATCGGCACTTTCTTCCTGCGGCGCAAGCAAATGCGGCGGACGGTTCGCTGGGGCTGATGACCTCCGGCGAACCCGGCCCTGCGAAGTGATGGGTGCCCTCTTCGCCGCGGGCAGGCCTCTTCACCTTGGACGGGTGGGCTCCTATCATCCGTGCGGGGTGCGCGCACTCGATGACGACGGCGAACCGGCGTCATGGAACATCCGCGACGGTGCGCCGGACGTGAAGGACCCGGTGAACGCCTGCTCGGCCGGGACCATGCTGGAACCGACCTCGCAGGCGCCGAGGCACGGTTGCAGCATCCGGTTCGCCAGGCCGGACGGGCTCGGCGCCGGGAAGGCGACACTCGACATCAAGGTCACCGTGCGGTGCGTGTCGCGTTCACCCCGCCCGTGCTCGCTGCTCGGCGGGCAGTACGCGCCGTCCTCCGGGCATCCCGTGACGGCGCTCGTCACCACCACACACACGATGACCTTCGCTCCGGACTCCTCGGCTTCCGCCGGTGGCACCGATTCTCCCGACCCGTCGGATTCGGCCTCGGACGACACGCAGGGGCCGACCGGTGACCCCTCCGAAGTGACGCCGTCCGACTCGGCAACGCCCTCCGAGGGCGGGACGTGACCCCCGACCCCGAACCGACCCCGGATCCTGAACCGAATCCGACCCCGGAGCCCGACGCTCCACTCGTGGACAGCCAGATCTGGGCACGCCTGTGGACGGTGGCCAACGTCATCGCGCCGACCACCGCACTGACCACCCTGCTGTTCTACTTCGGCTACGTGGCGACGACGGCGCGCTTCCGCTACTTCGGTGTCTACCTCGACATGGTCGACCTGTCGTTGCAGGAGATGCTGCTCTACGGCGTGGAGGTCGTCTATCCGCCCCTCATCGTTCTCGCGGTCATCAGCCTGCTGGTCATCGCCGCCCACGCCACGGTCCGCTGGATGGTGTCCTCCTCGGATCGCGACGCCATCACCGGTTGGGTGGGGCTGTTCACCGTTCTGCTCGGGCTGCTGGTGTTCACCAGGGGCGTCGTCGGGCTCCTGATACCGCGCGTGGCGCGCACCGAGACGATCGCGACGACACCGGTCTGTCTGGGGTGCGGCGCCCTCGCGATCGCCTACGGCCTCGGACTGCTGCGCACCTTCGCCATCCGCTGGGACCGGCACCGTGCGGCGGTCGGCGACCCGTCCGCGGATCCGCCTCCTGCTCTGCCTCCGCCCGCGCCTCCTTCGCCCGCCGCGCACAGCGGTGAGCTCGCCGTTTGGCTGGAGTCCCCCGCTGTCCGGCGCATCAGCCGCTATGCCCTGGCCTGGGTCGCCGTCATCGTCGTAGCCGGCTCTTTCTGGACGGCCAACAGCTTCGCCGCCGCGTACGGCCGGGGCCGGGCGCTGGACGACGCGGCGTCACTCGAGCACCGTCCGGAGGTCGTGCTCTACACCAAGGAACCCCTGCGGGATGCCCCCAGCGGAGTTGAGCAGACGGAGGTCGCCGGCGCGGCGAAGGACTCCTACCGCTTCCGCTACCGAGGGCTGCGCCTGCTGGTCGAGTCGAACGGCAGGCTGTTCCTCGTCCCCGCGCAGTGGATCGCCGGCAACAGCGAGACCCTGGTCGTCCCCTACGACGACTCCATCCGCATCGGCCTCATCGCGGGATGACGGGGTCCGGCTCCGCGTCCGGGCAGCCGATTTCGGCGCGGTGTCAGTGCCGGCTGCAATGCTGATGGGCATGGGTGAACTGATCTGGCGCCGGGTCTACGGTGCCGACCATGACGATCCGGATCCGGGGCCACGGACCGGTCACGTATACCGGGAACTGGTCGGCGGTCCCCTGGACGGACTGCTCCTCGACGTCACCGGCTGGACGAACCGGCAACTGCAGGAAAGTGCCGCGCTGATCACCGAGATCGGCAGGTTCGGCCCGGGAGGCCGTGCCCTCTACGGCCCCCGCGCGGGCGACCCGGATCACTGGGACTGGGAAGGCGACACCCGGTGACACGGTAGGTCCTGTGCGGCAGACCGCGGTGAGCCTGAGACGCCGGGTCGGACGGTCCTGGCCATGGTCCTGTCCAAGGCCATCCGATCCGGCGCATCTCGATGCCACCGCGGGCCGGGTCGAACCGCGCACTACGCTTTGGCGTCGCCGTCCCACAGGTCGGTGCTGTGAGCGTCGACGAGAGCGGAGATGCGGGCCAGCACCTCCGCGGCGGGCAGGGCGTCCAGGCGGCGGCCGTCCCGCAGGCGCAGGGCGACCTGGTCGTCGACGGCCTCCTTGGCACCGATCACCGCCTGGTAGGGCACAAGCCGTGCGAGCCGGATGCGCGCACCCAGGCTGCCGCGCTCCGGCCCGGCGAGTTCCGCGCGCAGCCCCTGGTCGAGACAGCGGTGGACGAGTTCGGCGGCCTGCGGCAACTCGGCGTCGGAGACCGGGAGAACGACGAGCTGGGTGGGCGCGAGCCAGGCGGGGAAGGCGCCTCCGTGCTGCTCGATGAGGTGCGCGACGGCACGCTCGACGCTGCCGATGATGCTCCGGTGGACCATGACCGGCCGGTGTTTCGCGCCGTCCGCGCCGATGTAGTGCAGATCGAACTGCTCGGGCTGGTGGAAGTCGATCTGGATGGTGGACAGGGTGGACTCGCGGCCGGCGCCGTCGACGACCTGGACGTCGATCTTGGGTCCGTAGAACGCGGCCTCGCCCCCGGCGGCTTCGTAGGGCAGGCCGGAGCGGTCCAGGACCTCGGTCAGCAGGGCGGTGGACCGCTCCCACTTCTCCGGGGCGGCCACGTACTTCCCGCCGGGGCCGGGGAGCGAGAGCCGGTAGCGGCTCGGGCTGATGCCGAGCGCCTCGTACGCCCGGCGGATCATCTGCAGCGCCGACCGGGCCTCGTCGGCGACCTGGTCCAGGGTGCAGAAGATGTGCGCGTCGTTGAGCTGGATGGCCCGCACGCGGGTCAGCCCGCCGAGCACGCCCGACTGCTCGGAGCGGTACATGCCTCCCAGTTCGGCCATACGCAGCGGCAACTCGCGGTAACTGCGGGAGCGCGAGCGGTAGATCACCGCATGGTGCGGACACAGGCTCGGCCGCAGCACGACCTGCTCACCGCCGAGGTCCATCGATGGAAACATGTCGTCGCTGTAGTGGGACCAGTGCCCCGAGATCTCATAGAGCTCCCGCTTGCCGAGCACCGGCGAGTACACGTGCCGGTAGCCCGCGCGCCGTTCGGCGTTGCGGATGTACTCCTCCAGCGCGTGGCGCACGGTCGCACCATCGGGCAGCCAGTACGGCAGCCCGGCACCGATCAGCGGGTCGGTGTCGAACAGTTCCAGCTCACGACCGAGTTTGCGGTGATCATGCATCGTGGTCTCCTCGCGGACAGTGAGGCGAGTGACCACACGGCGAAGCCCCGGGGCACTCGCCCCGGGGCTTCGGACTAAGACATCAGTCAGCGCGCCGGGACACTCTCCGGGGTCGTCGTCATAGCAGCGCGCTTCATGCGTTCCACGCTAGCAGAGGCGCGGCAGACATCGCTGGCCCATTTTCCGATGGCGCGCAGGGCTCTCACCAACCCTGCGCTCAACCCTTCGGACTACTTCGCCGCGTCGAGAGCGGCGCGCCACACCGGGCTGTCGACGTAGTGGTTGTCGTACTGCTCGGAGGAGTCCTTGATCTCCTGCGGGCTCGCCTCACCGCGCATCACCCGGCCGAGCAGCCGCAGGTAGTCGAAGCGCGGCATGCCGGGGGTGAACACGAACAGCACGTCGGCCTCGGCGCCGGGGGCCGCCGCGAAGGCGTGCGGGGTGTGCGGCGGCACGAGCAGAAGGTCGCCCTCGTTCAGTATCTTCACCTCGTCATCGACGAGCACCTGCAGGGAACCGCCGATGACGAAGAAGAGCTCCGAGGCCCGCGTGTGAAAATGGGCCGGAGCACCCACCGCCCCCTCCGTGAACTGCGAGCGGTAACTCGTCAGCGAGCTGCCGTCGGTGCCGCAGTCGGCGAGAAGGGTCATGACGCTGCTCGGGTCACTGGTGGTCTCAGCGGTGGCGGCGCGCGTCAGAACCGGCGTCAGTGCGTTGGCGTTCACGGTGGTACTCCCTGCTCCGGGCGGTTGCCGCGGGGTTGTTCCGTTGCTTGATGAGATAACTCTAGCCAACCAATAGGCCTGGTGCCGGGTGCATTTCGGAGCAGGAAAGATGGGTCAATCGGAGGGCCTGGATCCGGCGTGAAGCGTCCGGCGACGCGGCATCGCAGTGCGTGCGATGAGTTCCGGGCCGTGGCAGCGTCTAACGTTGTGGCGGCTCGATACGCGCGTCGCCGGGCTGCGTGAGGACTGACGATGGCGACCTATGTGCTGATTCCCGGTGCGGGATCCGACTCCTGGTACTGGCACCGGGTGGCGCCGCTTCTGCGGGCCCGGGGGCACGACGTGGTGACGCCGGATCTGCCGTGCGCGGACGAGACGGCCGGGCTGGCGGAGTACACCGAGGTGGTGCTGGAAGCCATCGGTGACCGTAAGGACCTGGTGCTGGTGGCGCAGTCGATGGGCGGGTTCACCGCCCCGCTGGTCTGTGCGCGGGTTCCGGTGGAGCTGATGGTGCTGGTGGCGGCCATGGTTCCTGCGCCAGGGGAGTCGCCGGGGGACTGGTGGGCCAACACCGGGCAGCCCGGTGCCAGACGGGAGCTGGATGTGCGGGAGGGGCGTGACCCGGATGCCGAGTTCGATCCGCGGATCACTTTTCTGCACGATGTTCCCGAGGATGTGGCCGCCGCTCTGATGGTGCGGCCGGTCCTCGACCAGGCCGAGGCGCCCTTCCTCAAGCCCTGGCCGCTCTCGACCTGGCCGCAGGTGCCGACCAAGTTCCTGCTCTGCCGGCAGGACCGGTTCTTCCCGGCCGACTTCCAGCGCCGCGTCGTCCAGGAACGGCTGGGCTTCACCCCGGACGAGATGGACGGCGGCCACCTCCCGGCGCTGGCCCACCCGCAGGAACTGGTCGAACATCTGGACGCCTACCGGATCTGCAACCACGCCGAGTCCAGCCGGTGACGCCGGTGCGCAACGGCAGGATCGCCGCTTCGCGGGAAGCGGCGATCCTGCCCGGCCCTGATGCGGCGCGGTCACCTCAGGAGTTCCACAGGTTCAGATCTGCGTCGTGATCTCGCTCGCGGCACGTTCGCCGGAGGCCACCGCGGCGTTCAGGGTGGAGTTGTCGACGTCGGTGTGCTCGCCGGCGAAGTGGATCCGGCCCTCCTGGACGCCCTCGTAGCCGGCGAACGAGGTGTACTGGCCGACCTTGTAGTAGTGATAGGCGCTAGCGGGCGGTTCCCGCCGCGGCGTACGAGGCGCTGAAGGCGTTGTACACGTCGCCGTCCCAGTCGCTCTGCTGCTGGGCCCCGGTGTAGGTGCTGTTGTTGATCCGGGTGACGTAGTCACCGGTGTCCAGCGCGCCGCAGTTCGCGTACTCGCGCTTGAGGCCCAGGGTCGCGGCGAGCTTGAGGATCGCGGTGTCGGTCGAGCTGATGAAGACCCCGCCGTGCTCGCTGACCTGGCCGTTGTCGAAGAAGCCGCGCAGGGACCAGCGGCGGCCGCCGAGGTGGGTAATGTCCGCCTCGTACACGGTCGCGGCCACCGGCTTGCCACGGTTCCACAGCTGGTGCGCACAGCGGAGGCCGGCGAGGCCCGCGCCGACGCTCGGGCGGCGGGGTGGAGCCCGCCGCGGGTATCCGAGTCGAGGGGGAGTGAAGCGCTGGCACATCAGTGTTGCCAACAGCATTGCGCCAACGCGGCAATGCCAACGCTCAGCCATCCGTGGGGATCCGGGCGGACCCGCGTGGCGTTATGCCCCGCGAACGGCCTCGGCCTTCCGCTCGATCGCGGCGATCAGCGACTCGACCCTGGCTTCGAAGATCTGGTCATCCGTCACTTCGGCCAGCTGGGAGCTGAGTTGGGTGATGTTGGGGAACGCGGTGGCGTCGACCCGCCGGTACTCGCGGTTCCACGAGGACTCGTCACCGGCCCGTACGTCCGGGTCGAACAGCAGATAGGCGGCGCGCTGGCCGACGTGCGCCAGCAGGGAGTCGCCGACCATGCGGTAGTGCACGGCCGCGTCCTGGCCCGAGAGCCCGGCCTCCATGACGGCTCCGAGGATGAGTTCGACGATGCGGAACTCGTTCGTGCGCCGGGTGGTGCGGCTGGCCATGGCCGACGCGACCGCCGGGTATTTGAGGGCGACCCGCAGGGAGCCGGCGGCCAGGGCGCGCAGCCGTCCCTTCCAGTCGAGGCCGCCGGGGATGCCGTCGAGCACCTCTCCCAGCGTCCGGTCGGCGACGGACAGCAGCAACTCGTCCTTGTCGCGGAAGTGTCGGTAGATCGCGGTCGGGTCGGCGCTCAGCTCCTCGCCGAGGCGGCGGACCGTGAAGGCGTCGGCGCTGCCGCGAGCCGCGATGCGCAGGCTCGCTTCGATGATCGCGTCGGGTGACAACTGCGCGCCGGCGCGCTTCGTCCGGGCGGGGGTGGCGGCGTGTGGGTTCGGCATGGTGCGGCCAGTCTAACGACGCCCGCACCAATGCGCGCAACGCCGTTGACAACAGTGTTGCGCTGCCGTTCACTCCTCCTCAACACACACGCAGTGCGGGCCCGGCCCGCCGAGCCGGAGGGTACGTCGATGGGGAACACCAGGCAGCGGGCCGACACCGTCTTCGTGGGGGGCCGGGTCTTCACCGGGACCTCGTCGGCGCCGATCGATGCCGCTGTAGCGGTCGGGGGCGGACGGATCCTGGCGGTCTCCGACGAGACGTCGGTCCGCGCCCTGGGCGACGGGGACACCGAGGTCGTCGATCTCGCGGGTGGCCTGCTCGTCCCCGGTTTCCAGGACGCGCACATGCACCCGGCGGTGGCCGGGGTCCAGATGCTGCGCTGCGATCTGTCCGAGGAGCGTTCTGTCGAGGGATATCTGGCGGTGGTCGCCGAGTACGCGAAGGCGAACCCGGACACGGACTGGATATCCGGCGGTGGCTGGTCCATGGACGTCTTCCCCGGCGGCACTCCCACCCGCGAGATGCTGGACGCGATCGTCCCCGACCGGCCGGTACTGCTCAGCAACCGGGACGGCCACGGCGCCTGGGTCAACTCGCTCGCACTGCGGCTGGCCGGCGTCGGCCGTGACACCCCCGACCCGGTGGACGGCCGGATCGAGCGGGAGCCGGACGGCACTCCGGCCGGCACCCTTCAGGAGGGTGCCGTGGGCCTGGTCGGCGCGCACCTGCCCGTCGCGACACCGGACGAGGCGCTCGCCGGACTGCTGGTGGCGCAGGAGTATCTGTTCTCCCTCGGGGTGACCACCTGGCAGGACGCCATGATCGGCGTCTTCCCCGGAAACCCGGACAATTTCGACGTCTATGTGCGGGCGGCCAGCGAAGGGTCGCTCCAGGCGAGGGTGGTCGGCGCCCTGTGGTGGGACCGCGAGCGCGGGCTGGAGCAGCTTCCCGAGCTCGAGGAACGCAGGCGAACCGGCCAGGTCGGGCGGTTCAACGCGACCACCGTGAAGATCATGCAGGACGGCATCGCGGAGAACTTCACCGCGGGCCTGCTGGAGCCCTACCTCGACCACTGCGGCTGCGCCACGGACAACTCCGGCCTCAGTTTCGTCGATCCTCAGCTGCTGGACGACGCCGTGCGGGTGCTCGACGAAGCGGGCTTCCAGATCCACTTCCACGCGCTGGGGGACCGGGCCGTCCGTGAGGCGCTCGACGCGCTGGCCGGCGCCAAGGCGGCCAACGGCACCAACGACAACCGCCACCATCTGGCCCATCTGCAGCTGATCCACCCCGATGACCTGGGGCGTTTCGCCGAGCTGGGGGCCGCCGCGAACATCCAGGCACTGTGGGCGGCGCACGAGCCGCAGATGGACGAGCTGACGATCCCCTTCCTCGGATCCGAGCGGGCCGCCCTGCAGTACCCGTTCGGCGACCTGTTGCGGGCCGGCGCCCGGCTGGTCGCCGGCAGCGACTGGTCGGTGAGCAGCCCCAACCCGATGTGGGGTATCCATGTCGCGGTCAACCGGGCGGTGCCCGCCGAAGCCCCCAACGCTCCGCAGGCGCAAGACACCGCCGAAGACGTCCACAGCCCCGACAGTTCGACCGCGCAGGAGCCCGCCAAGCCGTTCTACCCGGAGCAGGCACTGACGCTCGCCCAGGCCCTGACCGCCTACACCGCGGGCAGCGCGTGGGTGAACCACCTCGACGACGTCACCGGGACGGTCGAGGTGGGCAAGTACGCCGACCTCGTGGTGCTGGACCGGGACCCCTTCGAGCGGCCCGCCCTGGAGATCGCCGAGACCCGGGTGCTGCGGACCTACATCGACGGGCGGCTCGTCTTCGCCGCGACCGACTGAGCTGTGCCGCCCGCACGCCGAAGCCGTTCCCGCTGTTCCCACGCGCACCCTCAGGCGCACCACTCACGGAGGAACACCATGCCAGCAGTCTGTCCGAGAACTGTCCTGCGACCTGACCGGCGACCCGTCCGCCGCACCCTGACCGCCGCTGTCGCCGCGGCCGCCGCACTCGCCCTCACCACCCTGAGTGCCTGCAGCGGCACGGCGCACCCGCCGGCCGGGACCGCCGACGCCGCGTACCGGCTGACGGCGAAGACCCCGGCCGCCGCGGGCCCGGTCAACTCGTTCACCTGGTCGCTCTTCGCCGAGCCGACCTCGATCGACTACGCCTACGCGTTCGACTACCCGCCGAACCAGATCCTCGCCAACGTCTGCGAGAGCCTGCTGCGCTGGAACCCGGACCTGACGACCTCACCCGGCCTGGCGACCTCCTACACCCACCCCACGCCGACCAGCTGGGTGTACCAGATCCGCTCCGGCGTGCGCTTCCACGACGGTACGACGCTCAGTGCCGACGACGTCGTCGCCTCGCTGCGCCGCAACCTGGATCCCGAGGTGGCCAGCAACTGGGCCTACCCGTTCCGCAATGTGAAGTCGATCGACCGGACCGGACCGTCGCAGGTCACCGTCAGCCTCAAGTCACCGGACTCGACGTTCAACAAGTACCTTGCCGCGAGTCCCGGCACGGTGGAGTCCGCGGCCACCCTCAAGAAGGACGGCAAGGACTACGGCAACCCGGCGAAGGGCGTGAACTGCACCGGACCCTTCTCGTTCGGGTCCTGGACCTCGGGCCAGTCGCTGGTGCTCAAGCGCTTCGACGGGTACTGGGACGCCAAGCTCAAGCCCAAGGCCGGCGAGGTCAAGTTCGTCTTCCTGTCCGACCCGACGACCCGCGTCAACGCCTTCCAGACCGGTGAGGTCGACGGTGGCTGGATGGTCCCGCCGCACGCCTACGCCCAGTTGAAGGCGAGCCAGGCGGGCACGCTGTACTTCGGCCGGAACACCACGGTCGCCTCCGAGATCGTCAACAACCTCAAGGGACCGCTGGGCGACGCCCGGGTACGGCAGGCCCTGCTGATGGCCATCGACCGCAAGGGCATCGTCAAGGCGGGCGCGGGCGGGGTCGCCGATGTCGCGGACTCACTGGTCAGTTCGAACACCTGGAGCGGTACACCCGACTCCACCGTCAAGGGACTGCTCAAGGCGCTGCCGAGCTATCCCTACGACCCGGTGAAGGCCAAGGCGCTGGCCGCCCAGGCCGGAGTCGCCGGGCAGAAGGTCGTGATCGCCAGCAGCCCGCTGGACTCCCAGACCACCATCATCACCCAGGCCGTCGCGCAGGCGGCCAAGGCCATCGGGCTGAACCCGCAGATCGACACCATCTCCGCCGACAAGTACACGGCGCTGTTCACCGACGCGGCCGCCCGCAAGGGCATCGATCTGTTCCTCACCTTCTGGTACACGTCCATCACCGACCCGCTGGACATGTACGGCTCGCTGCAGACCGGCGCGTTCAGCAACTACGGCAACTGGTCGAACCCGCAGTTCGACGCGGCCATCGACGAGGCAACCGTCGCCCAGGATCCGGCAGCGGTGGCCGCCGCGACCGGGAAGGCGCAGCAGACGGCCATGGAGCAACTGCCCTGGCTGCCGCTGTACACCGAGCCGGTGAGCGTCTTCCTCGGCAAGCGGATCACCGGGGTCCAGCCGTCCATCGCCTACCTGTACTACCCGTGGGCCGCCGAGATCGGAGCCCGCGGATGACAGCCGCCCTGGCGACCACCGCGGTGGACGGTGCCCGGCGGGCCGGGAGGTTCGGCGCCCTGGCGGTGTCGACGCTGCGCAGGCTCCTCACGATGGCGGTGACGCTGCTGGTCACCTCGTTCGTGGTGTTCTCCTCGCTGTACCTGGCACCGGGCGACCCGGTCAGCTTCCTGGTGCGCGGGCGCAGCCCGAGCCCACAGGCGATCGCCGCGATACGGGAGCAGTACGGGTTCAACGACCCGTTCCCCGAGCGGTACTGGCACTGGTTGCAGGGCGTGCTGCAAGGGGACCTCGGCCGCTCGTACCTGTTCCACCAGAGCGTCGACCAGGTGCTGTGGTCCCGGCTGCCCGCTTCGATGCTCCTGGTGGGCACGGCGGCGCTGATGATCGCGGTCGTGGGGGTCGGCGCCGGGATCGTCGGGGCGCTGCGGCGCGGAACGCGCACCGACACGGCGGTGCTGCTGATGGTCACCGTGGGGGCGGCGGTGCCGTCCTTCGTCGCGGCGATCACGCTCCGCTCGGTGCTCGGCGTACGCCTGGGCTGGTTCCCGACGATCGGGAACGGCACCGGTCTGCTGGACCGGATGCACCATGTGGTGCTTCCCGCCATCGCCCTGTCGGTGACGTTCATGGCACTCGTGACGCGGGTGACGCGCTCGGCGATGCTGGACGAGCTGCGCCGTGAACACGTCGAGGTCGCGCTCAGCCGGGGGATGTCCAAGTCGTCCGTGGTGCGGCGCCATGTGCTGCGCAACGCGCTGGGGCCCATCGTCACTGTCTCCGGGCTGCTGCTCTCGGGAATGCTGGTGAGCACCGCGATCGTCGAGACCGCGTTCGGGATGTCCGGGGTGGGTTCGCTGCTGGTGCAGGCCGTGAACGAGATGGACTTCCAGGTGGTCCAGGCGATCGTGCTGCTGGTGGTCGCGGCGTTCGTCGTCGTCAACACCTTGGTGGACCTGGTGTATCCGCTGATCGACCCGCGCGTCGCGGCAGCAGCAGGGAGCGCACGATGAATGCCCCTTCCTCCACCATGGCCGACCGCCGGGCCGACCCACCCGCTCCGTCGCCGTCCCGGCTGCGACTCCCGCTGGTGTGGCTGCGGCGGGCCGGTGGCGGCTGGCTGATGCGTGGCTGTCTGCTGCTTCTGGCCCTCTTCGTCCTGATCGCTCTGTTCGCGCCCTGGATCGCCCCGCAGGACCCGACCTTCGGCGAGCTGGGCAACGGCTTCGCCGGGCCCGGCCCCGACCACTGGCTGGGCACCGATCTGGGCGGGCACGACACGTTCTCGGCCCTGATCGAGGGCACCCGCACCAGCCTCGCCGGCCCGCTCGCCGTGGTGCTGTTCTCCACCACTCTGGGGGTCGCCGTCGGTCTGTTCACCGCGTGGCGCGGCGGGTGGGTCGACACGGCGGTCGGCCGGGTGCTCGACATCCTGTTCGCCTTCCCCGCGCTGCTGCTGGCGATCCTCGCGGTGGCCCTGTTCGGCAAGGGTCTGACCGCACCGGTGCTCGCCATGGCCATCGCGTACATGCCCTACACGGCCCGTCTGGTGCGCGGTCTGACCGCGCAGGAGAAGACCCGGCCGTACATCGCCGCCTACCAGGTGCAGGGCCACTCGGCGGTGTTCATCGCCTTCCGCCGGCTGCTGCCCAACATCACCCCGACCGTGCTCGCCCAGTCGACGGTGAACTTCGGGTACGCCCTGCTCGACCTCGCGGCCCTGTCGTTCCTGGGCCTGGGCGTGCAGCCGCCGACACCCGACTGGGGCTCGATGATCAACCAGGGGCAGGCAGCCGTCCTCCAGGGACAACCGCTGTCCGCGATCGTTCCGGCCGTCGCGGTCGTCCTGGTCGTGGTCGCCTTCAACGTCGTCGGGGAGAACCTCGGCGACCGGCTCGCGGGGAGGGAGTCCTGATGCCGCTGCTCGAATTCAACGACCTGAGTGTGGCGCTGCCGGGCATGGCCCGTCCGATCCTGAACGGCGTCAGCCTGACCGTCGCCGCCGGCGAGGCCGTCGCGCTGGTCGGGGAGTCCGGCTCGGGGAAGTCGGTCACGGCCCGTGCCGCGCTGGGCCTGTTCCCGGCCGGGGCGGCGATCGGCGGTCACGTCCGCGTCGACGGGGCCGATCTGGTCGGAGCGGACGCCGGATGCCTGCGCGAGGTGCGCACCGGCAAGGCGTCCATGATCTTCCAGGACCCCCGGGCGGGCATCAACCCGGTGCGACGCGTCGGGGACTTCCTCACCGAGTCACTGCGCCTGACCGGCGGCTGGTCCAGGGCACGGGCGGGCGCCCGCGCGCTGGAACTCCTGACCGCAGTCGGGCTGCCGGACCCCGTCCGGCACCTGCGGCAGTACCCGCACGAGCTCTCCGGCGGAATGCTGCAACGCGTCATGATCGCCGGGGCGCTCACGGCGGAGCCGCGGCTGCTGCTGTGCGACGAGCCCACCACGGCGCTCGATGTGACCACCCAGGCGGAGATCATGGCGATCCTCCGCCGACTGCAACGCGAGCGTGGCCTCGGCCTGCTGCTGATCACGCACGACATCGATCTCGCCGCAGCGACCTGCGACCGGATCTACGTGATGTACGCCGGGAGGATCGTCGAGACCGGGACCGCGACCGAACTGCTCACCGCGCCCCGGCACCCCTATACCGCCGGGCTGCTCGGTTCGACGCCGCCTCTGGACGGACCGCTCGGACGACTCACGCCGATCCGCGGCGTCCCCATGGGCCTGCTGGAAGCCGCACCGGGCTGCTCCTTCGCCGCCCGCTGCCCGCACGCCCGGCCGGGACTCTGCGACAGGACGGCGCCCGACCTGGCACGGCCTGCCCCCGTCCAGGTCCCGGCGTCCACGGCGCAGCGTGGCCCCGCGCTCGTCGCCTGCCATCTGGCCGATGAGATCGATGGCCGGCCGGCGATGGCGGCCGTCTGCGCCTCACCCAGCGAGGAGGACCGTTGAACACCGCACCCGCTCCCGCCCCTGTGCCCACCCCAGCCCCCGCATCGCCCGGAAGACCGCTGCTCCAGGTCAGCGGTCTGCGCAAGGCCTACTCCACCGGCGGCACCCAAGTGGTCGCCGTCGACGATCTGTCGTTCTCCCTGCATCCCGGCGGGGCCCTCGGCCTGGTCGGCGAGTCCGGCTCGGGCAAGACGACCACGGCGCGGATGCTCGTCGGTCTCGAACGCCCCGACCATGGACAGATCCTGGTCCAGGGCGCCCCGATCGCCGCGACGGTGCGCGGACGGGCGGCACGGCTCGCCCGCGCGAAGGCCGTGCAGATCGTCTTCCAGGACCCCTACCTGCCGCTGGACGGCCGGATCAGCATCGGGACGACCATCGACGGGGTGCTGCGGCTGCACGGCTGCGGTGACCGCGCGGCGAGGGCCGGCCGGGTCAGGGAGCTCCTGGCCCAGGTCGGCCTCGGCGACCGCGAGTCGGCGGCGCTGCCCCGTCAGCTGTCGGGCGGTCAGCGCCAACGCGCCGCCATCGCCCGTGCGTTGGCAGTCGAACCGGCTGTTCTGGTTCTCGACGAAGCGGTGTCGGCACTCGACGTCTCGGTGCAGGCCCAGGTGCTCAACCTGCTGTCGGACATCCGCCGCGACACCGGCATCGGCCTGGTCTTCGTCAGCCACGACCTGGCGGTGGTGCGCTACGTCTGCGACGAGGCGCTGGTGATGTACCGGGGGAGGACCATGGAACACCAACCGGTCGCCGATCTTCTCACCGCGCCACGGCACCCCTACACCCGCCTGCTGCTGGCCTCCGTACCCCGCCCCGGCTGGGACCCCGACGCCATCGGCCGCCGGCGGCGCGCGCTCGACGTCCTCCCGGGCGATACGGGTTCCCCGACCGCCCCGACCGCCCCGATCGCGTAGGTCCGGCGCATAGGGGCCGCGGGGTCCGCGTCCTACGGACGGAACGTAGCGTTCGGCCGGCCGGATTGTTCACGGTGGAGCGGGCCCCGCCCCGGCCCCGCCCCTAGCCTCACCGAAACGGCACGGACGAGGGGCGGTACCGGTGAACTGGCTCATCCACGATTACCGCGAGAGCGATCTCGCGGCAGTGGTCCACCTGATCGACACCACGGCCGAGCTCGGGCAGGAGTCGGTCTTCTCCCTCGCCGAGTGCATCGGCGCGCTGACGTCCCGGCAGCCCGCGGTGGTCGCCGTTCACCAGGGCGTCCCGATCGGCGCGGCGCTGGCGTGCGTGGCCGGTGAGCGGGCCTGGGTGATGCGTATCGCGATCTCCTCGGTCTGGCGCGGGCGAGGACTGGCCAGTGCCCTGCTGGTGGAGTTGGAGCGGCGGCTCGTCGCGGCGCGGGTGGGCCGGATCGCCTATGTGCTGCCCGAGGAGGACCTGCTCGGCGAGGGCCTCCTGAACGCCGGCTACACCCGGCAGCCCGCGGTGGCCTACTTCGAGAAGGTCGAACCGTCGCACGGCCCCGCGGCGAGCCTGTTGGAGGACCTCGGCGGCCGGTTCCTGCCGGGTGACCTGTGGGGCAAGGTGGCCGGGATGGAAGCGGAGAAGGACCTGATCGAGCGGCGGGTCGTGCTGCCGCTGGCGGAGCCCGAGCGGGCGGCCCGGCACGGGGTCCGGCCGCCGCGTGCCATCGCCCTGTTCGGCCCGCCCGGCACCGGCAAGACGACGTTCGCACGGGGCATCGCGTCCAAACTCGGCTGGCCGTTCGTCGAGCTGCTGCCCTCCCGGCTGGCGGACGAGGGCAACCTCGCCGCCGCCCTCCGCAGCGCCTTCGCCCGGATCGCGGAGCTGGAGCGGGTGCTGGTCTTCATCGACGAGGTCGAGGAGGTCGCCCCGGTCCGCACCGAGCCGGTGCAGCCGGGCGGTATGCACGGGGTGACCAATGAACTCCTCAAGCTCATCCCGGGATTCCGGGAGGGCGACGAGCGGCTGCTGGTGTGCGCGACGAACTCCATCCGCTCCCTGGATCCGGCGTTCCTGCGTCCTGGCCGCTTCGACTACCTGATCCCAATCGGTACCCCGGACGCGGCCGCCCGCTCGGCGATCTGGTCCCGGTACACCGGCGGCCGCCCCGACGTGGAGGTGCCGGCTCTGGTGGTGGCCAGCGAGCTGTTCACCCCGGCGGACATCGAGCACGCGGCGCGCACCGCCGCCCAGGCGTCCTTCGAACGGGATCTGGAGTCGATCGGCGGCGGGGCGGGCATGCAGAGCCCGCCGGGGGCGAGTACCGGTGACTACCTGGCGGCGATCGCCCAGTGCCGGCCGACCGTCACCCCCGCGATGACCGAGGAGTTCAGCGCGGACATCACCGCCCACGCCCGCCTCTGAGCACGTCATGACCCAAGGGTCGCCTCAGGGTGAGGCGGGTGAGTCGTCGCTCTGCCGGGCTGCCGGCAGGTCCCGTACGAAACGGAGGCCCGGGCGACCGCTCAGCTGGATGTCGCCGATGGGCGTGAACCCCGTTCGCGCCAGCACTGCCCGGGAGCCGGCATTGTCGAGTGTGGTCCTGGCCCTCAGCGTGGTCAGGCCGTACTCCGTGGCAGCCAGTTCGCAGATCTGGTGAACAGCGGCGGTGGCCAGCCCGCGCCCGGCGGCCTCCTCGGCGATCCGGTACCCGAGTTCCGCCGAACCCCATTCCACATCAACCAGGTTGACCCGGCCCAGCACCGCGCCGTTGTCGGCGACCAGCACGTGAAAGTAGAGCAGCCCTGCGGCCTGGTCGGTCAGCAGCTCATCGAGCCGGGCATCGAAGTGGGCGAAGAAGTCGTCGCCGCGGTCGGGAATCGACGCGGCGAAATAGGTCCGGTTCTTCTGCTCGAATTCCAGCAGCGCCGGGGCATGTCCGAGGTCGAGGAGTTGCATGACAGGCATGGCGCAAGGTTACGCACCGGTGCCGCGGAGCCCCGTTGGTTCGGCATGACTCACCCTGCTGTGATCGTCCGGGGTGGTGGCGCCGACGCCCCCCGGAGGCCGGTCACGGACCCGGTGCGTCGAGACCGTCGTGGCCCGGGGTCATGCGCCCGGCGCGGTCGGTGAGGAGGCCGGTGACCAGGGCCAGCGGCGGCCAGTTGAGCCGGCCCTGCCGGGCGACGGCGTAGGAGTGCAACTCGACGCTGGGGGAGGTGAGGGGCAGGATCCGGATGGCGGGGTAGGTGGCATGGCCGATGGGCAGCAGGCCCACGCCCAGGCCCGCGGCGATCATGTCCTGCACGAGGTCGAGACTGTCGGCCTGGTGGGTGATCCGGGGGCTGAAGCCGGCCATGGACGCGAGCGTGCGAATGACGTGCTCGTCCGCGGTGTTGCGGGAGTTGACGATCCAGTCGTGGTCGCGGAACCCGGCGAACACCTCCTGGGCCGTTCCGGTGGGGGCGGTCGAGGCGGTGGCGAGTGCGGGAACGCCGAGACCCCATGTCGCCGTCCACAGCGGTGTCGCCCTCAATGACGGGTCGACGGTCGCGGGAGCGAGGTTGTAGTCGTAGGTCAGCGCCAGGTCCGTCTGGTCGCCGGTCAGCAGCGCGAGAGCCTCGGCGGGCTCGTGCTCCCGGATCAGGATGTGCACCCGTGGATGGCTCGCCGCGAGATCGGTGATGACCGGCAGCAGGAAGCTGCGGATGGCGGTGGCGAATCCCGCGATCCTTATCGTGCCGTTGGGTTCCGCTTCCGGGCCCAGGTCGAGCCGCGCCGCTTCGACCGCGGCGAGGATGGTCACCGCGTGTTCGGCCAGCCGGCGCCCTGCCGGCGTCAGCCGCACCCTGCGCCCGTCGGGCTCCACCAGCACGGTGCCCGTCTCCCGGGACAGGGCTGCGATCTGTTGCGACACCGTCGAGGTCGTGGTGCCGAGAACGTCGGCGACGGCCCGCATCGACCCCAGCCGGGACAGTTCCGCCAACAGTTCCAGCCGCCGTGTCTCCATTCCGTCATTGTTCAGCATTCCTGAACGGACTGTCCATGATCGCCACGTGGACATCAACGATGTGTCGGCCCTCTACTGGAGCCATGACCTCCGCAGCCACCGCCGCTCCGACCGTTCCCGCGGCTCCCTCCGCCCTCGGCAGGCTGCCCGGCGGGGCCCGGGGTGGAGCGCTCATGGCCGTCGCGTCCATGTCCTGCGTCCAGCTCGGCCTGGGGTTGTCGGTCCCGCTGCTCGACCAGCTCGGTCCGCTGGGAACCGCGTGGCTGCGGCTCGCCTGGGCCGGAATCCTGCTCCTGGTGCTGGTCAGGCCCCGCCCGTCGGACTTCACGCGGAAGGACCTGCTGGCGTGCACCGTCCTGGGCGCGGCGACAGCCGGCCTGATGGTGCTCTTCATGTGCGCGGTCACCCGGATCCCGCTGGGCACCGCCAGCGCGCTCGAGTTCCTCGGGCCGCTCGGCCTGTCCCTGTACGGCGCCGCGGGCGGGCGCAGGATATGGGCCCTGCCGGCCGGGGTCGGGGTGGTGCTGCTCACCGAGCCCTGGCACGGCGGCACCGACCTCGTCGGGGTCGGGTTCGCGCTGGCCGCCGCGCTCTGCTGGGCCGTGTACATCGCGCTCACCCAGAAGGTGGGCGACCAGGTCACCGGGCTGAAGGGCCTGGCCCTGTCCATGCCGGTCGCCGCCATCGTCGCCACGTTCTTCGCCGCGCCGACCGAACTGGGCCACGTGACCTGGCCGCTGATCCTCACCGGTCTGGCGCTGGCCGCGCTGCATCCGGTGCTCCCGTTCAGCCTGGAGTTCCTCGCCCTGCGCCGGCTCACCACCACGGCCTTCGGCACCCTGATGAGCCTTGAGCCGGCCATCGCGCTCGCGGTGGGCCTCGTCATCCTCGGGCAGATCCCCGGCCCGGCGTCCGCGGTCGGCGTCGGATTCGTCGTGGTCGCGGGAATCGGCGCCACCCGCGCCGGCGCGCGCACCGCGGCACCGGCTGTCGTCGTCGACGACGGCTGAGTACGTAAGGCGCCCGGCACGCATGGCTGAGAGAGTCATTCGGAAAGACGCTGGGACATGTAACAGAGACGGAAGGCTATTCTGCGGCTCATTCGATCTCCCTAGGGTTGAGGACATCAAGCAGGCAGCCGGGCCGGGCACCAGCCGGACCCAACCCAGGGAGAGTTACCGTGCGCGCAGTCATCCAGAAGTCCTTCGGCGGTCCCGAGGTCCTCGACGTCGTGGAGACCGAGCGGCCGAAGCCGCTGTCCGGTGAGGTCCTCGTCAAGGTCCACGCCAGTGCGGTCAACCCGGTGGACGTGGCCGTCAGGTCCGGCGCCTTCCCGCTGCTCGGTGAGCCGCCGTTCGGCGTGGGCTGGGACATCTCCGGAGTGGTGGAGGAGGCCGGTCCCGGCGCCAGGTTCGAAGTGGGCGACGAGGTGTACGGGATGCCGTTCTTCCCCCGTGCCGCCACCGGGTACGCCGAGTACGTGGCCGTCCCGTCCCGTCAGGTGGCCCGCAAGCCCGCCTCCATCGACCATGTGCACGCCGCCGCCATCCCCCTCGCGGCGCTCACCGCTTGGCAGGGTCTGGTGCAGGCCGCCGGGGTCACGAAGGGCGACCGGGTGCTGATCCAGCGGGCGGCCGGTGGCGTCGGCCACTTCGCGGTGCAGATCGCGAAGGCGCGCGGCGCCCATGTGATCGCCATCGCCAGTGCCGCCCGGCACGACTTCGTCCGCGGTCTCGGCGCCGACGAGGTCATCGACTACCGGACCACCGACTTCACCGAGGCCGTCAAGGACGTCGACGTGGTCTTCGACTCCACGGCCCAGGGCGACCTCTCGCTCGGCGTGCTGCGCCCCGGCGGCGTGCTCATCAGCATCCTGGAGCACGGCAACCCGGAGCTCGCCGCACGTGTCCAGGCGGCCGGGCGGCGCTTCGCCGGCATCTCGGTCGAGCCGGACTACGCCGCGCTCGAAGCGATCGCCGAGCTCGTCGACGCCGGGCTGATCCGTCCGTACGTCGAGGAGACGTTTCCCCTGGCGGAGGTCGGCAAGGCACACGAGCTGGTCGCCTCGGGGCACGTACAGGGCAAGATTGTCCTGACGGTCTGACCACAGCGGGCCGCACCAGGAAGGGCGAGGCCGGATGGACATCCTCACCGAGGCGCTGGCCTCGATGCGCACCGGGCACCCGGCGTCCGTGCGGACCAACGGCCGCGCCCCCTGGGGCCTGCGGCTGCCGCCGGTCGCGGGCGCCGGGTTCCATGTGGTGCTGTACGGGACCTGCTGGCTGATCCCGCTCGACGAGGGGTCGTCGCGTCTCAAGCCGATCCCGCTGAGCCCCGGCGACGTGGTCTTCCTGCGGGACGGACGCGGCCACATCCTCGCCGACCATCCCTCGACGCCGGCCGAGGAGCCCAACGACGAGCAGTTCGAGGGCGGTTCACCGATCGGCTCGGTCACCCTCGGCGGCGACGGCCCCGAGACCAGCCTGCTGTGCGGCAACTACCACCTGGACCAGGGCCGCCCGCACCCCCTGGTACGGCAGCTGCCCGAGGTGATCCATCTGGCGACGCGGCACGGCCGCCACCCTGAGCTGAGCGCAGCCGTCCAGCTGCTCGGCAACGAGCTGGAGAACCCGCGCATCGGCTCGGACGGCATCGTGCCCACCCTGATCGACTCGCTGCTCCTGTACATCCTGCGGGCCTGGCTCGACGACCAGCCACCGGCTGCCGCCCAGGGCTGGGCGGCGGCCCTGGGCGACTCGGCGGTGGCGCCCGCCCTGTCCGCGATGCACGACGACCCCTCGGCCCAGTGGACGGTCGAGTCGCTGGCCGAACGGGCGGGCCTGTCCCGTGCCGCCTTCGCCCGGCGATTCGCCGCGCTGGTCGGCGAACCGCCGATGGCGTATCTGACCCGCTGGCGCATGACGACCGCGGCCTGTCTGCTGCGGGAGTCCGACGCTCCGCTCACGACGGTCGCCGCCCGCACCGGCTACGGCTCGGAGTTCGCCTTCGCCAAGGCCTTCAAGCGGGAGTACGGCCTGGCCCCGGGCGGCTACCGACGCCAGGTCAGGGCGGCCTGACGGCGGTAGCCCCGTTCTCTGCTCTCCGCTCCTCAGTCCTCCGCGCTCGCCAACAGGACCTTCAGCAGCTCATCGGGAGCGTCCCGCATCACGTTGTGGCCGGAGGCCAGGGCGTGCGTGCGCCAGGTGGGGTCGTCGAGCAGTCGCTCGTAGAGCCCGGTGAACGGGGATTGCCCGTCCCAGCCGGTGGCGTAGACGTAGTCCCTGCTCCGGAACCGGTCGAGTCCGCCCGCCAGGCGGACCGACTGGAGCAGGGAGGCCAGCGGGTGCGCAGTGGCGCGGGGGTCGAAGAACGGGAGTGGCGCACTGGTGAAGCCGGTCTCGTGCGCGCCGCTGAGATACCACTCGCGCTCCTGGTCGGTGACCAGGGACCAGCACGAGTCGCCGTCCTCGGGGACCATGGCGTCGACGTAGACCAGACCGGCCACCCGTTCGGGGACGCGGTCGGCGGCGCCGGTGATCACCATGCCGCCGTAGCTGTGCCCGACGAGGACGGCGTCGGTGATCTGCTGGTCCGTCAGAAGGTTGACGACGTCGTCGATATGGGTGTCGAGATTGACCGAGTGGGTGAGCAGGTGCTTGCGGTCGCCCACCCCGGTCAGGGTCAGGGGGAAGGCCTGGTGCCCGTGTGCGCGCAGCTGACGGGCGAGCGGTTCGAAGGTCCATGCGCCGTGCCAGGCGCCGGGTATGAGGACGAACGTGGTCATCGGGCGAGTCCTTATGCGGGTCGGTCGTTGACGATGCGGGTCAGTCGGTGACGGTGAGGACGATCTTGCCAGTGGTGCGGCGGCTGTCGGCGAGTTCATGGGCCTTGGCGGCCCGTTCGAGCGGGAGCACCGTATCGATCTCGGGGCGCAGCAGGCCCGTCTCGGCGAGGGCGGCGATCTCCCGCATGCCCGCCTGGTCGGGTTCGACGACCATGAAGGCGGCGCGCAGCCCGAGGGGTCGGGCCTGGTCCGCCAGGTACGCCTCGGCCGGGGAGGCGAGGGCGACCAGGGTGCCGCCGGCGCGCAGGGTGCGCAGGGAGCGCGGCCCGTACTCGCCGCCGATCGTGTCGATCACGACGTCGACCGGTTCGAGGGCGGTCTCGAAGTCGGCCTGGGTGTAGTCGACCAGTTCGTCCGCGCCGAGACCGCGCAGGAAGTCGTGTTTGGCCGGGCGGGCGGTGCCGATGACGTGGGCGCCGCGGGCCTTGGCGATCTGGACGGCGAGGTGGCCGACGCCGCCCGCCGCGGCGTGGATCAGCACGCGCTGTCCGGGGCGCACGTCGGCGACGTCCACCAGGGCCTGCCAGGCGGTGAGCGCGGCCAGCGGCAGCGCGGCGGCCTGCACATGGGTCAGTCCGGCGGGCTTGCGGACCAGGTGCCGGGCCGGGGAGGTCACGTACTCGGCGTAGGTGCCCGCCGGCAGGGGGTGGCGCGGCATCCCGAACACCGCGTCGCCGGGGGCGAGTGTGGTCACCCCGAACCCGACCGCCTCGACGACGCCGGAGACGTCCCAGCCGAGCCGGATCACGGTACCGGCCAGGCCGCCGGTGGCCCGGTGCCAGGAGTCGGTCGGATTGACCCCGGCCGCGTGCACCCGAACCAGCACCTCGGCCGGCCCGGGCTCCGGGCGCTCCACCTCGATGACCTTCAGTACCTCGGGTCCGCCGAACTCGTCCTGGCCGATCGCACGCATCGTCATTCCCCTGATCCCCTGTTCCGCCGGGCCCCTGTGGCCCGTTGAGATCAAGGTTTTCGCATTCCGCCATGAAGAACGAGTGGCAAGATTGCCAGCATCTGAAAGAATCTTGCCATGCATCGTGTCGTGGTCCTGGCCCTCGAAGGCGTCTATCCCTTCGAACTGAGCATTCCGATGAGAATCTTCGACACCGCCGCCGGGCGCGACGGCGAAGCGCTGTATGAGGTCATCACCTGCAGTCTGGACGGGGAACCCGTGAGCACCAGCGCCGACTTCACCATCACCGTGGCCCATGGGAGCGAGGCGCTCCGGAGCGCCGACACACTGGTCATCCCGCCGTTCGCCTGCGGCCCCGACGAGGAACGGGACTGGCTGCCCGACGAGTTGGCCCAGGCGCTCGCCCTCCTGCCGCCCGGAGCCCGCATCGTCTCGATCTGCACCGCCTCCTATGTGCTGGCCGCGGCCGGTCTGCTCGACGGCCGCTCCGCGACGACCCATTGGAACGAGGCCGACCACTTCCAGCGCACGTTCCCGAAGATCCAGGTCGACGCGAACGTGCTGTTCGTCGACGACGGACAGGTCCTCACAGCGGCCGGTGTGGCCGCCGGGATCGACCTCTGCCTGCACCTGGTGCGCCGCGACCACGGCAGTGACATCGCCAACCAGGTGGCCCGGCTGTGCGTCGTACCCCCCTGGCGGGAGGGCGGCCAGGCCCAGTACATCGAGCGCCCGATGCCGCAGCCCTCGGCCGCCACCACCGCCGCGACCCGCGACTGGGCCCTGCAGCAGCTGCAGCGGCCCATCTCCCTTGCCGAACTGGCGGAGCACGCCCGCATGAGCGTCCGGACGTTCTGCCGGCGCTTCCACGACGAGGTCGGCATGCCCCCCGGCCAGTGGCTCGCCCAACAGCGCGTCGGCCACGCCCGACGCCTGCTGGAAACCACCGACCTGCCGGTCGACCAGGTCGCCGCCCACGCGGGCTTCGGCACCGCCGTCTCCCTCCGCCAACACCTCGCCACCACGATCGGCGTCTCCCCGACGGCCTACCGCCAGGCCTTCCGCGCCCGTTGAGGCGCGTACGCGACGTCCCGTGCGAAGTGTCGGGCGCGGTTCGCCCGGTCGCCGGAACACTCCCGAAGGAAGCCTTGTGACCGGAGTGCGTCGAGCACGTCGTCCATGGCGATGTCACGGTGATGGAGAGCCGCGAGGCAGTGCGCGTAGGCGTCCCGGCGATGCTGCCTGCGCCACTGATCGAACTGCGAGCGTGCCGCAGAGCGTCCGTTCACCATCGCGGCGCCGAGGGTGGAGAGCGATCCTACGGCGGCGCCGAGCAGCGCGGCGATTCCAGCATCCATGGCCCCATTTCGTATGAACGGACGACCGGCCGGACCAGCCCCATCGGCCGCGCCCGGCCGGTCGCCGCAGGACCTCAGTGACGCAGCAGGGCGCAGGCGAAGTCTTCCTGGACAGTGCGGACCTGGGCGAGGAGCTCGGGCTTGATGCTCTTGCTGGTCTGGGTGGTGATCGAGAAGGTCAGGGACCGTTTGCCGTCCGGGGTGGCGGCGGCCAGTTGGGTGTAGCCGGCGGTGTTGCCGGTGTGGCCGTAGAGGATCCCGCAGCGGGTGGTGTAGCGGAAGATCGACAGACCTGCCGCGTTGACTCCAGGGCCGGCCGGTTCCGACGCTCCGCCGGGGACGAAGGTCAGCTGCTGCTTGCGGGTCTGCGGTGACAGGAGGCTGCCGCCGGCGTAGCCGCGGATGAACGCGGTGAGGTCGTTCGGCGTCGCCACGACGGCGCCGGAGGCCCACACGCCCGAGGAGCCGAAGAGCTCGGTGACGTCCTCCGGCGGGGCGGGCGGGTCGACCGCGTAGCCGTGCAGGTAGGGGCGGGGGAGCCGGAAGCCCTGCGGGAGGCTGGTCCGCCGCAGGTTCAGCGGCTGGTACACGAGCTGCTTGAGGAGGTCCTCGTAGCGCCGGCCGGTCGCCGCCTCGGCCATCAGCGCGACGGCGATGTTGTCGGAGTTGGAGTACTGGTACCGCGCGCCCGCCGGGAAGACCAGCGGCTCGTCGGCGACGAAGTCGAGCAACTTACGGGAATCGAAGACGTGGTGCGGGTCCACGCCCAGGAGCCGCCGGAATTCGGCGGAGCCGGTGTAGTCGGGCAGTCCGCTGGTGTGGTTGAGCAGCTGGCGGAGCGTCACCTTGCACCAGGCGGCGGGCAGCGAGGGAAGCCGCTCGCCGATCGTGGTGTCGAGCTTGAGCCGCCCCTGGTCCACCAGCTGCAGGGCGACCGCCCCGCTGTACGCCTTGGAGACACTCGCGAGCCGCATGTGGTCGGTCGCGTGCAGCGGGCTGCCGGTCTTGAGGTCGGCGACTCCGGCCCGGTAGACCTCGGTCCGGTCACCGCGCGTGAGCACGGCGATCACTCCGGGCGGGCCGCCCGCGGTGTCGACCAGCTTCTGGATGCTGCGCTGCAGCGCCTGGCCGGGGTTGGGACGGGCCTCGTCCCCGGCGTGCGCGGGCTGGACGAGCCCGCCGGCTGCCGCGGCGGCGATCACCACGGCGACCGGCATCAAGCGGCGGGTGTGGCGGCGTCCGGACGATCGTGACAGCACGTGCGTACCTCCCGGGGAGCGTGGCGCGGGGTCCGACCTCGCACTCACGTGCCCAGCTTCAGGTGACGCGTCCGGCTGCACCTTTCACGGTGCTCCATCCGGCCGAGGAACATGCCTCGGCCGGGTGCAAGCGCGTTGAAGGAGCCTGCCCGCGGGATCAGGTGTGCTCACGGCTTCGTGGCCCGGCGCGCACGGAACGCGGCCGTCTTGGAGCGGTTCTGGCAGGCCGTCGAGCAGAACTGGCGGCCGGCGTTGCGTGAGGTGTCGACGTAGACGCGATCGCACTGGGTCGCCTGGCAGACGCCGAGGCGGCCGGCGAGGTCGCCGCCGATGACCATGGCCAGGCCGGTCGCACAGCCGGCGCTCCACCCCACCGCCAGGGTGTCGTCCGCGCCATGGAAATGGACCTGCCAGGGCTCTCCCTCGACACGGTCCAGCTGCGGGCGGGCACCGTTCGACAGCAGCAGCTCGTTCAGCACCGCGACCGCGTCATCCATGCGGCCGCCGCTCACGCCCTCGAAGACCAGTCGCAGCTTCTGCGCCGTGCCGGCCAGGTGCGCGGCCTGCGCCGGTTCGATCGTGCCCGGGCTGGTGCTGGAGGCGGTCAGCGCGGCATCGACGGCGGCGGGGAGGTCCGCACCGCGCGGTGCGGTGAACGGCTTGCCGCGCGCCTCGCCGTCGGTCAACGCGTTGACGAGCGAAACGGCCGCGTCGAGCAGGATCGCCATGTGACTGTCGAATAGCACTTGACCAGTTACTCCCTTCGGGCCTAACGTCCGTCACTGACAATAGTCGATTCACCAGTGACGAGGATGCGGAGACGTGCATGGGACTCATGGCGCGCGGTGGCCGGCTGCCCCGCACCGTCTGGCTGCTGCTCGCCGCCCGGGCGATCAACCGGCTCGGGGCTTTCTCCCTGTCGTTCCTCACCGTCCTCATCAGCACGGACTTCGGGGCGAGCGTCGCCACCGCCGGGCTGGTCTCGGCCGCCTTCGGGCTCGCGACGATCCCGTCGCGCCTGGCGGGCGGCCGCCTCGCGGACCACCTCGGACGGCGTCGCACCATCGTCCTCGGCCTGGCCGGCTGCGCCGTCGCCCAGCTCGGCATCGCCGCCGCGGGCTCGCTGGCGGAGGTCGCGGTCTTCGCCGTGCTGCTGGGACTGGTCTTCGAGCTGTACGAACCGCCGAGCCAGGCGATGATCGCCGACTCCGTCGGCCCCGCCGACCGGGTCCGCGCCTACAGCCTGCTGAACGCCGCCCTGGCCGTCGGCGGGATGGGCGCCGGTCTGATCGCGGCGGGTCTGGGCCGGTGGGACCTGCGCTGGCTGTTCGTCGCCGACGCACTGAGCTGTCTGGTCTGCGCGGTCATCATCCGGTTCGTCCTGCCCGCCGACCGACCCGTGCGACGTGGCCGGGCCGAGCCCGGCCCGGCGTCCCCCGAACCTGCCGCCGGAATCAAGCCGTGGCGCGATCGCGTGCTGCTCCTCATGCTCGCGTCCGGCACCGTGTACGCCCTGGTGTACCTGCAGGTGATGATGGCGCTTCCGCTGTCCCTGGCGCGCCGCGGCATGCGACCGGCGGACGCGGGAGTGCTCTTCACGGTCTCCGCGGTGACGATCGTCGCCGCCCAGCCACTGCTGCGTGTCCAGCGCCTCTCGGCCCTGTCCGCGCCTGCGGCGCTCGCGCTCGGCTACGTCCTGCTCGCGGTCGGCCTGGCCGGTTACGCGGTAGCGCACGCCTTGACGGCCTCGCTGGCGGCCACGGTCGTCTGGAGCCTGGGCGATCTGGTGATCCTCGGACGGTCCTACGCACTTGTCGCCGACCTTGCCCCGCCCGGTGGCACCGGCCGCTACTTGGCCGTCTACGGCATCAGTTGGGGCTTCGCCGGCGTCGCCGCGCCGATCGTCAGCACCCAGATCCTCGAACACGCGGGACCGGCGGTGCTGTGGTCGGGGCTGGCGGCCGTCTCCGTGGCGCTTGCCATCGGGCAGGTGCCGGTCGCCCGGGTGCTCGCCGCCCGGGGACGGGAGCAGCGGGTGGCGGATTTCGCCGCCGTCCCCGGAATTTCTTGAGAAACGGCAGGCCGAATGTTGTGCCGGTGGGCGGCCGGAGAGGGAAGAACCGACCGCCCCCGGGCGCTGCACTGGGTATGACGAATGGACACCGCATCACCATCGAAGAGGGCACGACCCCGGTACGTGTCGTGCGCGACGGACAGGTCCTGGCGGAGAGCAGTCGCCCGCTGGAGCTCCGCGAGACGGGCTGTCCGGTGCGCTACTACCTGCCGCCCGAGGATGTGCGCACGGAGCTGCTCACCGCCTCCGACACCAGCACGCACTGCCCGTTCAAGGGGGACGCGTCGTACTGGTCGGTACCCGGCGCTGCCGACCTGGTCTGGGCGTACCGGGAGCCGAAGGACGACGTGGCCGCGATCAAGGACCACTTCTGCTTCTACGACATCGAGGTCGTCACGGCGGGATGACCTTTCCGCACAGCGTCCGTGACCGCCCGTCAGGCTCCTGAGGCCGCCGGGCAGGGCTTGTACACCGGCGTGACGCGCTGAACCCCGGCTCCGGATCCGCCCTGAGGGCGGAACGGAGCCGGGGTTCGCGTGTGTCGGCCGGGGACGTGGTCCGGCTCAGGCGGTGGCGACGGCCGGCAGCCGGTAGGCGCGGTGCGCCAGAGTGATGGTGCGGGTCAGCAGCATCGCCACGGCCATGAAGATCAGCCCGTCGGTGATGGCCGCTCCGGTGACGTCGTGGCTCACGCACCAGTCGGTCAGCTGCCGCGGGAACCAGTGGGCCGATCCGTAGGAGAACGCGGCGCGGGCGCCGATGACCGCGGTCCACAGAAGCGCGTACGGCGCTCCGGAGCCGCTGACCGGCAGGCCCGTCCGGGGGCTGCGGTAGACCCGCATCAGGCCGATGGCCGCCAGGCCGCAGAGGAATCCGACGGCGATGGCGCCCATCTCGAGGACCAGGCCGGTGCCGTGCGTGGCCGGCCGCTCGAGGAAGAGCGGGATGACAGCGCCGGCGATCAGCGCGGGCCGCAGGATCCGCAACGTGCCGATCTTGCGGTGGCCGCCGAGGTCGCTCTCCAGCACGGCCACCAGCACGGCGCCGTTGACGATCATTGCCTCGGTCAGTTGCGACAGCATGGTGTGCTCCCTGGGGGTGAAGGCTGCATTTCCTGCGATGCCCTCACCTTCGGCCGTTCGGCCGCCGACGGAATCGGAGCACGGGTCCAGATCGGGTACGACCTGTCCGGGCCCGCGTAGTACCCAGGCAGCCTGCGGGGCCCCGATACGGCTCCAGGGGTGATCCGGACGTCACCCCGGACCTCACCCCGCGGTGTGACGCCCGAGCAGGGGCTCTCTCCCTAACGTCGCAGGTGTCGGGCTGGACCGCCCGCCACTCGCATCGACAGAAGGAGGGCGCAGACATGTGGGAAGTGCTTGCCGTCATCGCGATCGTGGCTTACGTGATCGGACGCCAGCTGCTCGGAGAGCCGCTGCGGGGCAAGCGGGTGATCCTGCTGCCGGCCGTCCTGGCGGTGGTCGGTCTGACCCGGCTCGGCGGGCACGGCGCGGTGCAGCCCGCGGACGTGGCACTGCTGGTGGTCGGCGCGGTGATCGCCGCCGCGATCGGCACCGGGCAGGGATCGATGATGCGGCTCCGCAACCGCGACGGTGGCCTGTGGGGCCAGATGCCGGCGCGCAGCCTGTGGCTGTGGGCGGCCCTGATCGGCTCCCGGCTCACCCTGATGCTGCTCGCGAGCACCATGGGAGCCCAGGTCGCCGCGTCCTCCGCACCCATCGTGCTGATGCTCGGCATCAACCGCCTGGCACAGGCCGCCATGATCACCCGGCGCGCTCACCGGTCCGGAATCCCCTTCGCCCAGGAGAAGGACGGTTCCGTCTTCCTCGGTGGCCGTCTGCAGGAACTCAACTCGCGCCTTGACGGACTGACGGGCACCCCCTCCGAGCCGTCCGGCCCGTCCAGCCCGTCCAACTCTGCACACCCGTCCAACCCTTCACACCCGTCGAACCCGACGAACCCGTACGATCGGCCGACCACCCGGAGGTAGTGATGGGACTCCACCCTGCGGAGCTCCCGGTCGCGTCCGGCCGCCCCGTCCTGCCGGCCGGTCCCCGCGGCGCGGACCTCGTGACGGCCGCCCGTGATCGTGACCGCTATCGTGAGCTCATGCTGCGCACGGTGTCCTGGCTCATCAGGGCGGGGGCGTACGGCCTGATCGGGGTCGACATCTTCCTCCGTGCCTCGCTCGGGCCGGTGGCGCTTCCCGTCACCGTCGCGGCTTACGCCCTGTGCGGGATCCTGCAGGTTGTCTGCGCGGCGGTGATCAACCGCAGTGGCACAGCACCCGCGCTGCCGGTGCTTCTCGGACTGATCACGGTGGTCGCCGCAGGGGTGTGCGCCCAGGAGGACGTCACCTCCCTGGCGGCGCTCGGCGTGATCGCCGTCATGGACGCCGGCACCGAGGCCCGGTTGACGGCCGCCTGGGCCGTCTTCGGAGCCGGGGTGGTCGCGGCCGCGACGGGTGCCCTGATCACCGACGCGAGCCCGGCGAAGGCGCTCGGCATCCCGCTGTTGCTGATGCTCGGCCTGCAGGCCGGCTTCAACCGCCGGGCCTACCGGCTCCGCGCGGACCAGAGCGCGGCCCTGCTGGCCCAGTCCGAGGAACTGCGGGCCCGGTCGGAGGAACTGCGGGCCGAGCAGCGCCGCAGTGCCGTCCTCGACGAACGCACACGCATCGCCCGCGAGATCCACGATGTGCTGGCCCACTCGATCGGCGCGCTCGGCATCCAGATCCAGGCCGCCCGCGCCCTCCTCGCCGACACCCCCGATGTGGAACGGGCGGACGGCGTGCTCGCGGTGGCCCAGCGGATGGCCTCCGACGGACTGACCGAAACACGCCGTGCCGTGCACGCGTTGCGCACCGACACGCTCCCCTTGGACGAGGAGCTGGCCCGGATGACCGCCACCCACGAGCAGCGCCACGGCACACCGGTCGCCCTGCGGGTGGACGGCGGCCCGGTACCGCTGCCGCCGGACCAGACGCTGGCCCTGGTGCGTACGGCCCAGGAGTCCCTCGTCAATGCCGCCAAGCACGCGCCGCACCAGCCGGTGACGCTCACACTGACCTATGGGGACGACAACGTGACCATGAGTATCGCCAATCCGCTCGGAGCCGCGGCCGCGCACGGCTTCGCGACCCTCGACGGCGGTTACGGCCTGACAGGCATGCGGGAGCGCCTGCTGCTGCTCGGCGGCACCCTCACGGCGGACGCCGCGGACGGCAGGCGCTGGACCGTGACCGCGACGGTTCCCCGATGACCACGCCGGAGAAGCCGCTGCGGGTGATCGTGGCCGACGACCAGGCCAGCGTGCGGGAGGGTCTCGCGCTCATGCTCGATCTGCTCCCGGACCTCGACGTCGTGGGCACGGCCGCCGACGGCCAGGAGGCTCTGGACCTGGTCGCCCGGCACCACCCGGACGCGATCCTGCTCGACCTGCACATGCCCGTGATGGACGGCATCGAGGCCACTCGGCGGCTGACCGCCGAGCACCCGGAGGTGGCCATCGTCGTCCTGACCACCTATGCCGACGACCGCTCGGTGCTCGACACGCTCCAGGCCGGCGCCCGCAGCTATCTGACGAAGGACGCGGACCGGCGGGACATCGCCCACACCCTGCACAGCGCCGCCGCCGGCCTCAGCGTGCTCCACCCTCAGGTTCAGGCGACCCTGCTGGCCGCCGCGCAGGCCGGCCCACGGCAGTCCGAGGAACCGCCCGAGCAGGCACCGCCCGCCGAACTTCCGGACGGTCTGACGCGTCGCGAGGCGGAGATCCTCACCCTCATCGGCCGCGGTCGCAACAACACCGAGATCGCCGCGGAGCTCTTCCTCAGCGGCAACACCGTCAAGACCCACATCAACCGGATCTTCGCCAAGACCGGCTCCCGCGACCGGTCGGCGGCCACCCGCTACGCCCAGCAGCACGGCCTGATCTGACCGCACTCCGCTTCGGCCTGCCGCGGCCGCGTGCGGAGTCCCCACCGGCGCAACGCCCGTCCACCACCCCAGTTCCCAGGCAGGTGCCCAGTGAACGATGCCGTCCGACTGCCGCTGTCAGGCGTTCTGATCGCCGACTTCGGCCGTGTGCTGGCCGCCCCGTACGCCACGATGCTCCTCGCCGACCTCGGCGCGGACGTGGTCAAGGTCGAGCATCCCGACACCGGCGACGACACCCGGGCGTGGGGCCCGCCGCATGCCGAGGGGGAGGCCACGTACTTCCTGTCCGTCAACCGCAACAAGCGCTCCTTCGCCGCCGATCTGCGCGACGGGACGGGCCGTCGGCGGGCGCTGGAACTGGTCCGACGGGCGGATGTGGTGTTCGAGAACTTCCGGCCGGGGACCATGGCCAAGTACGGGCTCTCCTACGAGCAGGCCCGCGCGGTCAACCCGGGCATCGTCTACTGCTCGGTGACCGGCTTCGGTTCAGGCAAGGGCGCCGCCCTGCCCGGCTACGACCTGCTGCTGCAGGCGGTCGGCGGACTGATGAGTGTGACGGGCCCGGAATCCGGGGAGCCGGTGAAGACGGGCGTGGCCGTCGTGGACGTGCTCACCGGCCTGCATGCCGCGATCGGCGTGCTGGCCGCGCTGCGGCACCGCGATGCGACGGGCGAGGGACAGCATGTCGAGGTCAATCTGCTGTCGTCCCTGCTGTCCAGTCTGGTGAACCAGTCCGGCGGCTTCACGCTGGCGGGCGCGGTGCCGGGGATCATGGGCAACCGGCATCCCTCGATCGCCCCGTACGAGGTCTACCCGGCCGCCGACCGCCCGATGGTGATCGCCGTTGGCAACGAGCGGCAGTTCGCCGCCCTGTGCCACGGGCTGGAAGCACCGGAGCTGGCGGCCGACCCCCGGTTCGCCACCAACACCGGCCGGGTCGCGCACGTCGACGAGCTCGCCGGACAGCTCTCCCGGCTGCTCGAACGCCGCACCGCAGCCGACTGGTTCGAGGTCCTCACACCGCTGGGCGTGCCGTGCGGGCCGGTGAACGACCTGGCGGAGGCCTTCGGGCTGGCTGAACGCCTGGGTCTCGCGCCGCGCGCCACGATCACCACCGACGACCGGCCGATGCATCTCGTGGCCAACCCCATCGGTCTGTCCCGCACCCCGCCCCGCTACGACCGGCGGCCGCCCCGGCTGGGAGAGCACACCGACGAGATCGGCGCGTGGCTGGACTCGTGAACCAGGCGACGGGACCGGTCCCGGCCGAGGGAACAGCCGCATTCCGCGGTCACTACGGTCCTCGCATGGGCCATGACGCGCGAGGCTTCGCCGGTGTGGAGGTGCACTCCGCCAACGGCCATCTGCTGCACCAGTTCCTGGCGCGGAACACCAACCGCAGGACCGACGAGTGGGGCGGCGGGGTGGAGGGACGCATTCGCTTCACGACCGAAGTGGTCCGGGCCGTCGCCGAGGCCATCGGCCCGGAGCGGGTCGGCCTTCGGATCTCGCCCGGATCCGGTGTCAACGCCGTCGAGGAGGGCTATACGGACTACCCGGTGCTGGCGAGGGTGTGAAACGAGCCGGGCGGGAAACCGCCAGGTGCGGGGCGTCGGGATGGGCGCTCCGCACCTGACGGTCAGGGCAGCCGGTGATCGGTCCAGGTCGCCGGGACCTGTCCCGCGCCGTTCCGGACGGTGGGTTCCGCCGGGACATCGGGACTGCCAGGGGCCTTGCTCACCGTGGTGCCCTCCGGAAGATCAGGCGGAGGCCTTCTTCAGGCAGCTTTCCAGCAGGGTGCGGGGCTTTGCCAGGTTCTTGACCGCGGTCATGGCGGCCAGTTCGGCCTTGTCGGCGGTGGCGTTGAGGGTGATGGCGTTCTTGGCCTTGGTGGCCTTCTGCGCCAGGGCAGCCTGACGCGTCAGCCGGTCGGACTGGTAGGTGCCGTCGGCGCCGCCCTTGCTCTTGGCGAGCTCCGCCAGCTTCTTGAGCGCCGTGGCCGTGGCCGCGGCATCCCGGGCGTCGGTGGCTTTGGAGACCGCCATGCCGGCCTGCAGCCCCTGCGAGCCGTACTGCGCTCCCAGGTCGCCCGCCACGTGCGAGCTCTCCTTCAGGACAGCGACGTCCTTCTCGGCCGCGTCGGCCGCCTTCCGTGCGGTGTCCGCCTGGATGGCGGCTGCCATCGCCTGGTCCTCGGCTGTGAGGTAGGCCAGTTGCTCCTTGGCACACGCGGCCGGGGCAGCGGCGGGGGCGGTCGGGGCGGGCGGCGCGGTCTGTGCCACGGCGGGGGAGGCCAGGGCGAGCAGAACCAACGTGGTCGTGGCGGCTGACGCGGCAGTGCGCAACTTCATGGGGGATCTCCATCGGGACGTGATGCGGTGTGCGGCGGGACGCCGGCACGGAAGGAGCTGTGCCCCGAGTGAGGTGGCTTCTACTGCCCCATGGGCCCGGATGGAGCAGTTCCGACACCCGAGCGGCCCCCTGCACACGTTCCGGCCGGCGTGCGACGGCAGGTGGCGAGGGGGCCGACAGGCCTCCTCGATGCCGCCGGATTTCCGGTGCCGCGTGCCGGTGATCGACCTCGCTGACAGTGGGTGGGTCTACCGTGGATGGCCCGAGGAACCCAGCGTGATCAGGAGGACCCATGACCACACTCGAGAACCGACCGAACACCGCACTCCTCGTCGTCGATGTGCAGGTCGGCGTCGTCCAGGAAGCCCATGAGCGCGACGCGGTCGTCGCCAATGTCGGCAGCCTGGTCGAGCAGGCGCGGGGGGAGCGGGTCCCGGTCGTCTGGGTCCAGCATTCCGACGAGCACCTGGTGCGGGGGAGCGACAGCTGGCGGATCGTCCCCGAGCTGACTCCGGGCGAGGCCGAGCCGTTGGTCGAGAAGAACTACGGCGACGCCTTCGAGGACACCACCCTGGAGACCGTGCTGTCGGGACTCGGAGTCGGACGGCTCGTCGTCGCCGGTGCGGAGACCGATGCATGCATCCGCTCGACCCTCCACGGCGCGTTCGCGCGGGGGTACGACGCGACGCTCGTCAGTGACGCCCACACGACGGGGGACCAGTCGGAATGGGGCGCGCCGCCGCCGGACCAAGTCATCGCGCACACGAACCTGTACTGGACCTACCAGACGGCGCCGGGACGGACCGCCGGGGCGGTCGCGACCAAGGACGTCGACTTCGGTGGCACCTCCTGACGCCTGGGAACGGGGATCGGAGGAGGACCGCTAGTCACCGGCGGGCATCAGCCTGGTGACCTTGCCCTTGGGATCTGCGTCCAGGTAACCGCCGTCGTAGGCATCGGCAAGGTAGACGCCGATGCCCGCGGGGGTATGGAAGATGTTGTTGGGCTGGCGGAGCACGAGGTAGCGCGTCGTGGGCTTGGGGACTTTCAGGTCCTTCTGTGCCCGGCTGAGCAGGGCGGGCAGGGCGTCCCAGTTGTAGAGGTCCAGGCTGACGGGCTGTTCACCGCCCAGGAGTGTTCCGCTGATCGTGCCGCGGGTCACGCCCTGTCCGACCCGGTAGTCGTAGCTGTCGTAGTGGGTGGCGCTGCCTTTGACCATGCCTTCGGCGGAGATGTACTCCGGGTAGACCACGAAGCGGCCGACCTTGTCGGTCCCCATCTGCGCCTTCAGTTCCTTGATCGCCGCACGGATGCCGTCGGGCGTCAGCAGGCTCACCTTCACCGGATCCTTCTCCGGTTGCGTCGTGGACGGTGCGGTGGTCGGTACCGGACCCGACGAATGTGACGTGGAGGCGTCCGAGCCGGGCTTCCCGGACACGATGTTGTCGCCGTTCTGCTCCGGGAGCAGCGTCCACACCAGCACGCCCGTCAGCACGGTTCCGCAGACCGCCGAGCCGATCGCCACCCGTCGCGTACGGAGCCTGCGCCGCTGGTTGCCGATGGACGGGCGCGTCGCGCCCGGCTCCGGCGAGGGGTACTGCGAGGCGTAGGGGGAGGGGTACTGCGAGGAATAGGGCGAGGGATAGGCCGAGGAACCGGCACCGTGGGGAACGGCGTCGTGGGGCATGGGCGGCCCGAAACCGTCCGGCCGGGCCGCCGTGGGCTCGGCGACGGGAGATCCCAGCCGGAAGGACGTTGCCTCGGGCACGGGTCCGTGTCCTTGCACCGGTCCAGGACCGGATACCGGTCCGGTCGGCTGCTGTTGGGCTGCGACCGCCAGCATGCGGTCCAGGGACTCGGCGTCCGGCCGGTCGCCCGGGTCCTTGACCAGAAGGGCGTTGAGGAATTCTGTCAGCGGCCCGGCCTGTCGCGGCGGCGGAAGCTCCTCGCTGAGGACGGCCGCCAGCGTGGCCAGGGTGGTTGCCCTGCGCAGCGGGTGATGGCCCTCCACCGCCACATACAGCATCATCGCCAGGGACCACAGGTCCGAACTCGGCCCGCCGCCGTCCCCGGTGATCCGCTCGGGGGCCATGAAGTCGGGGGTACCGATCATCGATCCGGTGGCCGTCAGGACCGTGGACTCACGGATCGCGGCAATGCCGAAGTCGGTGAGCACCGGGCGCCCGTCGGGGCGCAGCAGGACGTTGGGGGGTTTGACGTCCCGGTGCTGGATTCCCACGGCGTGCGCGGCCCGCAGCGCGGCCAGCAGTTCGCGGCCCAGCAGAGCCGCCTCCACCGGCTCCATCGGCCCGCGCGCGAGCCGGTCCTGAAGCGATCCGCCGGTCACCAGCTCCATGACGAGCCAGGGGTAGGTGCCCTCACCGCCGTCCACGACGTGGTGGATGGTCACCACATTGGGATGCTCGACCCGGGCCAGCGCACGGGCCTCCCGCAGCACCCGGGCCCGCAACAGGCTTGCGGCGGGCGGGTCGTACTCGGCCAGCCCGGGATCCGACGGCCGTACTTCCTTGAGCGCCACCGCCCGGTCGAGCACGAGATCGCGTGCCCGCCACACCAGCCCCATGCCACCGCTGCCGAGCCGCGCTTCCAGCTCGAAGCGCCCGTCGATGACCCGTCTGCCGGATTCCCCGTTACTCATGGCCCGGAGCCTACGAGACACGCGGGACGATCACGCACCCAACCCGTCCGGGCTGGCTTGCGCAGCAAGGAAAATGCGGCGAACTTGCTCAAGAGGACGAGAAGGCCGCGTTCGGCGACTGCAGGTGGCTTGTCGGCCCCGAGTGGGCGAGGAGGGCAGGAGGAATATCCACTCCTTGCCACTTTCAACTTATAGCGCAATGGGGGGCTTGCGGCAAGGCCCCGGTCGTGGGGCACAATCACGGGCCGAGGTCATAACCTGCAGAAATGGGAGATTCACGAAGTGCATGTGTTGTTGTCGGTTTACGGGTCGTGCGGTGACATCGAGTCGGTGGTGATGGGATACGCATTGCGGGTGCGAGTCCCCGGCACCGGGATGCGGGTGTGCGCTCCGGCCGTCGCGGCAGCGACCTCGGACCGGAGGCGATGAACATGAACCCTCTGACCACCACCAGCGCGTTCGACCTTCCCGACCGCCTCGCGCCCAAGGCGGAACCGGCGATGATCGCCGGCGACGAGCAGCACTTCGCGGCCATCGCGGAGAGCCTCGAGCAGGCGATCGCCGAACTGTCCGCCCTCCTCGACGCCGAGCGCAGGGCACCCGGCGGCATCGGCCGCGGAGCGATGGACCGCGACACGGAGATCCACCGCCTGACCGGTCGGCTGCGCGCCCTGCGGCGCTTCGGTCTCGACCTGTGTCTGGGCCACATCGTCAGTGCGGAAGACTCCGAGCCGGTGTACATCGGACGACTCGGCCTCACCGACAGCACTGGTCGCCGGCTGCTGCTCGACTGGCGTTCCCCCGCGGCTGAGCCGTTCTTCGCGGCGACCCACGCCAATCCGATGGGTCTGGCGAGCCGCCGCAGGTACCGCTGGACGCGCGGCCGGATCAGCGACTACTGGGACGAGGTGTTCACCGCCGAAGGGCTCGAAGGGCGCGCCGCGCTCGACGACCAGTCCGCGTTCATCGCCAGCCTGGGCAGCAACCGGTCGGCCCGGATGCGGGACGTGCTCTCCACCATCCAGACCGACCAGGACGCCGTCATCAGGGCGGGATCCCGCGGCGCTCTCGTCGTCGACGGCGGCCCGGGTACGGGGAAGACCGTCGTCGCCCTGCACCGCTCCGCCTACCTCCTCTACTCCGATCCCCGCCTCGGGCACCGTCGGGGCGGCGTGCTGTTCGTCGGCCCGCACCAGCCCTACCTGGCCTACGTCGCCGATGTCCTGCCCAGCCTCGGAGAGGAGGGCGTGCAGACCTGCACCCTGCGGGACCTCGTCGCCGAGGGAGCCGGAGCAGTGATCGAGCCCGACCCGGACGTGGCCCGTCTGAAGTCGTCCGCGGACCTGGTGAAGGCGATCGAGGCGGCCGTCGGCATCTACGAGGAGCCGCCCACCAAGGGGATGACGGTCGCGACCCACTGGTCCGACCTCTGGCTGAGCCCCCGCGATTGGGCGGTCGCGTTCGAAGCGGTGGAGCAGGGCACTCCGCACAACGAGGCACACGAACAGATCATGGAGGAGCTGCTCACGATCCTGATGGACAAGGACGACAGCGAAGCCTCGCCCGAGCTGCTGCGGAGGTCGCTGCTGCAGGACAGGGCGCTGCTCAAGGCCCTCCACCGGGCGTGGCCCCTGGTCGAGGCGACCGACCTCGTCGCGGATCTGTGGTCGGTGCCCGCCTATCTGCGCAAGTGCGCGCCCTGGCTCGGTCCCGATGACGTCCGCAAGCTGCAGCGCGCGCAGACCGAGGCCTGGACGGTGTCCGACCTGCCGCTGCTGGACGCGGCACGGCAGCGGCTCGGCGACCCGGAGGCGTCCCGGCGCATGCGGCGGAACGAGGCCGCCGTCGCCGCCGAACGCGCGACCAGGGCCGCCGCCATCGACAGCCTGCTGCAGAACATGCTGATCGACGAGAGCGAAGGCGCGGTGGGGATGCTGCGCGGACAGGACCTGCAGGACACCCTGATCGACGAGAGCGCACTGGTCGGCGCCGAACCCGATGTGCTGGCCGGCCCGTTCGCGCACGTCGTCGTGGACGAGGCGCAGGAACTGACCGATGCCGAATGGCAGATGCTGCTGCTGCGCTGCCCGTCCCGGAGCTTCACCATCGTCGGGGACCGCGCCCAGGCCAGGCACGGGTTCACGGAGTCGTGGCAGGAACGGCTCGAGCGGGTCGGGCTCGACCGGATCACCGTGGCCTCCCTGAGCATCAACTACCGGACGCCGGAAGAGGTGATGACGGAGGCCGAGCTGGTCATCCGGACCGTACTCCCGGACGCCAATGTGCCGACCTCCATCCGCAGCAGCGATCTCCCCGTCGTCCATGGATCCGTTGCGGAGCTGGACTCGATCCTCGACACGTGGCTCACCGCCCATGACGAAGGCATCGCCTGCGTCATCGGCGATCCCACGTTCCGGGCGACATCCCGCGTCCGGTCGCTGACCCCGGAGCTGTCGAAGGGGCTCGAGTTCGACCTGGTGGTCCTCATCGACCCGGAGTCGTTCGGCACGGGCATCGAGGGAGCCGTTGATCGCTATGTCGCGATGACCCGCGCGACTCAGCAACTCGTCATCCTCACGAGCTCCTGACCTCGGCCAGGACGACCTGAGCGCCACTCGGCGGTGGTGAAGGCCGCCGCCGATGCGCGGTGCGGATGCAGCGGACCTGCGCGCGGGGTGGGCGCGCAGGTCGGCTGGTTCGCGCTGGTCCGTTGGTCCGCGTTACGCCGGCAGCGGTGCCGGCCCGGCGGGGCTCTTCCACCAGACGAAGACCTCGGTGCCCGGCTGTCGTTCGGAGAACCGGTCTGCCGGGGACACGTCGCGCAGTAGCCGACGGAGATCCGCCTCGAAGTCGTCGCGGTGCGGGCCGAACAGATGGGGAGCCGAGGACGACATGGAGAACGCCCACGCGACGATGTCGTCGGACGTGCGTTCCAGCGCTTGCCCGCCGGGGACGACATGGCGTTGGGGGCCGGAGAAGCCGGCCCGTGTGAGCACCGCCGCCTCATCACCGGGTGTTCCGTGCGTCAGCACCCCCCGCCCGGCTCGTCGGACCGGTCCCAGGTGGTGCCTGACCAGCGTGTCGATCGCGGCGTAGGGCACGGCTGGATACGGAAGTCCGTTGACGGTTCGGATCTCCGTCTTGAGGTCGGAGATGTGCACCAGCGCCCCGCCGGGCCGGAGCATGTCCCTGACGGTGGCCGCCACCAGGTCGCGATCCATCCAGTGGAAGGACTGGCCGAACGTCGCGACGGTGAACTCTCCAAGACCCACGGGCAGTTCCTCGGCCCGGGCCTGCACCCACCGCGCCTTTCGGGCCGCTCCCGCCCGTGCGGCCCCGCGCTCGGCTTCGGCGAGCATTCCACCGTCCGGGTCCAGACCGACGATCTCGCCGAACAGGTGCGCCAGGCTCAGGGCGGGGGTGCCAGGACCACATCCCACATCGAGCAAACGCCCCCGCCCGTCGAGCTGTACGGCCGTGGCCAGCAGGTCCGCGAGCCCGGGAGCGTAGGGCAGCCTCCCGCGCCCGTAGTAGGTGGCTGTGCCGAGGAACAGCGTGTCGTCCCACTCCCAGTCGCCCATCACATCCTGATGATTCCATGGCGCGGCCGGCGTCCGGGACGGTCGGTGACGGGTCGGGGACCACTCGGAGGGTGGGCCGTCTGATGGATGCAGTCGAGATCTACGCACCGCAGGCGCTGTCCAAGGCCGGCTGACCAGGCCGCGCGCGGGTGTCCCCGCTCGTGAGCGGGGACACCGTGGGGTGCACGGTCAGTAGGACGGGATCCGGTCACGCTCCTGCGTCGGCACGTTCGTGTGGTGTTGCGGGTGACGGCTTGCGTGCTTGCCGGGGCGGACCGGCCACCAGATGCTGCGGCCGAGCAGGGCGGCCAGTGCGGGCACCAGCACGATCGACAGGATGAACGCGGAGAGCATGATGCCGAGGGCTGTCGCGAAGCCGACCTGCTGGCTCGACGGAGTGGCGGCGAGACTCGCGAAGGAGCCGGCCAATACCAGCCCCGCGGTCGCGATGGCCGGCGTGGTGTGTCGTACGGCACGGGCCACGGCTGCGCGGGCCGGTCCCGGCCGTTCCATCTCCTCCCGTATGCGGTCGCTGATCAGGATGTTGTAGTCGGTGCCCAGCGCGACGACGAACAGGAACAGCACCAGGGGCAGGGTGAAGGCGACGCCCGGCTTGTTCAACAGGTGCTGGAACAGCAGGGTGGAGGCGCCGAGGGTGGCGGCGAAGCCGAGGCCGACGGAGAGCATGAGGATCATCGGCGCGAGCAGGCTTCGCAGCAGCACGAGCAGGATCAGAGAGATCAGCACGGCCGCGACCGGGAACACGATCTTCAGGTCATGGTCGACCGCGGTCGATATGTCGGCGAAGATCGCTGCCGTCCCGCCGACATGTGCTGTCAAACCGGTGGGTGTGTGCGCGGCGACCGTATCCCGGACCGGCCCGGAGACCAGGTCACGAGCCTGCTGGCTCTGCGGATCCGCTGTCAGGTAGAGGTCGATCCGAGCGGCGCGGTGGTCCTGGTTCAGGGTGGTCTTGCCCACCTGGCCCACGCCCTTGACCTTGGTGAGCGCCTGCGAGAGGGCGTCGAGCCGGTCCGAGCGCAGGGTGCCGCCGTCCTTGGCGGTGACGAAGACGCTCGTCGGGTCCGATACGCCGGCCGGCAGGGCACGGGAGATCTCGGTGGCGGTGGTCGCGGCCGCGGTCTGCGGTCCTCCGTTGTGCAGGCCGTAGTCCATCCGGATCCCGACCAGCCCGGCGGACAGCGCGCCCAGCATGACGACGGAGGCGACGAGCATCATCAGCGGCCGGCGTGCGACCAGGTCGCCCAAGCGGGCGGCAGAGCCCGGACGGGGCTCGCGCTTGAGGGCCCGGGAGGGCCAGAACATCTTGCGGCCGGCTGCCGCCAGCATGGCCGGCATCAAGGTGAGACTGCCCAGCAGCATGACCAGGACCGAGACGGCGATGGCCGGACCGAGCACCCGGAACTGTCCGAAGGACGCAACCCCGAGTGTGGCGAAGGCGGCCACGATGGTCAGCGCCGCCGAGGTGATGGCGTTGCCCACTCGGCCGGATACCTCACCGGCCACCGTGCGGGCGTTCTGCTCCGGGTGCGCCCGCAGCTGTTCGCGGAAGCGGAACAGCAGGAACAGCAGGTAGTCGGTGCCGATGCCGAGCAGGACCACACTGATCAGTGAGGGGGTGCCCGGGTCCAGTTTGATTCCGGTGAGCATCGCGGCGCCGACGACGGCACCCGACGCCGCACCGCCGATGAAGACGACGGCGAGCAGTGGCAGCAATGCCGCGAGAACGCTGCGGAAGACCAGCACATTGAGCAGCACGATGAGCCCGATGACGAGCATCGACGTGATCTTCGAGGCGGTCTCACCGGCGTCGGTGGTGTCGACGGTGTCGGCCAGGCCGCCAGTGAATCCGGTGCGCATTCCCGCGTCGGTGAATTGCGCGCGGGCGTCATCCCGGAAGGCCCGGTAGAGGTCCTGCATTCCGGGGGCCGTGGAATTGCCGACCAGCTCTGCGGAGAGCAGCTCGAAACTCCGGTCGGGCGCCATCATGGCCGGGGTGACCCGGGGCGTTTGTGAATAGTCCTTGAGCAGGAAGGACGGTCCGCCGTCCTTGGGTTTTGGCATGGTGACCCGGTGCCGGCCGAGTTTCTCGGCCTCGGCGCCGACCCGCTGCTGGTCCGCCGCGGTAAGGGCCTTGCCGTCCGGTCGGGCGACGAGCACGGTGACCGTATTGGCGTCGGATTTCACCCCGAATTGGTCCTCGGCGATTTTCAGCGCGGCGGCCGAGTCATACGTCTTGGGCAGGAAATCCCCGGTCTGGTTCTGGGTGACCCGATAGATCAACGTCGAACTCAGAGCGGTCAGAACGATACCCAGCACCGCCCAGACGGCGATGACCTTCCACGGGTTTCTGGTGGAGAATCCGGTCAGGGCGCGGATCACTGTGTCCTCCGGCAAATGGACTTCATCGCCGGGGGATCCCGGCCGGTTTCCAGACCATCACGCGGGGGCCCTGGAGATCGTCCGAGCAGAGGATGAACACGATCAGGGGTCCGGGGTCCGGCAATGCTCCCCGACCAGGACCGTGGTCCTGGTCGAAGATCAGCCGCAGGGGGAATGTCCGGCCCTCGGCCCGATGCGAGAATGGATCAGCCAGCAGGTCGTCCGCCCGGGGGAGCACCCGGAGGGCCGAGAACAGGGAGGGGCACCATGCGAACGCGCCGGTACACCGCGCCACTGATTCCCGGCGCGCTGCCGTGGACGCGCAACGACGGGCTCGTTGCCGTCGGGGCCGCAGTCGTGGACCTTCTCGGTTACCTGATCGGCAGCCAGACCGAGGACGGTTCCGTCACGGTCCCTGGAGTCCTTCTCGTCGTCCTGTCCGCTCTGCCGCTGCTGGCCCGCCGTAGCCATCCGATGCCGGCGTTCATCGCCGTGCTGGCCTTCACCGCGGTGCTGAATCTGTCCTCGTCGCTGCCGAGCCACTTCGGAGCGGTCATCACGGTGGGCCTGTACTCGGCGGCCCGAGTCTGCTCCGGTCCGATGACAGCGGTGGTGTCCATCGTGACGGTGCTCCTGACGCTGCTGAGTCAGAGTTTCGGGCGGACCACGTCGAGGACGGACGTCCTTGCCAATGTCCTCGCCGTCCTTATCGTCGTCATAACGGCGATCGTGGTCAGCCGCTGGCAACAGGAGGTCGCGGCGACCCGCAGGTTGCTGGCCGACCGAGCGGTGGCCGACGAACGGCGTCGCATCGCCCGGGAACTGCACGACATCGTGGCCCACCACATCACCACCATGCAGCTGATGGCCGGCGGGGCACGAGCCAACCTCGCGGGCAACCCCGAAGCCGCGCGGGACGCGCTGCTCACCCTGGAGTCCTCCGGGCGGATGGCCCTGGGCGAGATGCGCCAGCTCCTCGACGTCCTGCGCGCAGGCGACGAACCGGAGCTCGCGCCGCACGCACCCCAACCCGGAGCCGATGACATCGACCGTATCGTCACCGAGTCCCGGCTGGCCGGCCTGCCCACCGAGTTCCGGGTCTGCGGCCAGGAGAGACCACTGCCGCCGACCGTCGGGCTCACCGTGTTCCGGGTCGTACAGGAAGCACTCACCAACGCTCGCAAACACGCCGGCCGGGCCCGCGCGTCGGTACAGCTGACGTATCTCCCGGACCGCGTCGACGTCGAGGTCCTCGATGACGGCGCGGGCGCGCTGGTGCCCGTGGGAGCGCTGGAAACGGCAGCGGCGTCCCGTACCGGCTACGGGCTGATCGGCATGCACGAACGTGTCGCCCTGCAGGGCGGCACCCTGGAGACCGGCGGGCTGGACGGCGGCGGATTCAGGGTGGCGGCCAGCCTGCCACTGGCAGCGGATGAGAGAGCGGAACTCCTCCGATGAGCGCAGTCCCGCAGCAGAAGATCAGCGTGCTGATCGCCGACGACCAGCCGCTGGTACGGCGCGGCCTGGCACTCATCCTCTCCCCCGACCCGGCGTTCGAGGTGGTGGCCGAAGCTGAGGACGGCGAACAGGCCGTCGCCCTCGCGCACCGCTTCCGGCCGGACGTCGTCGTGATGGACATCCGGATGCCCGTCCTCGACGGTGTCCAGGCGACCGAGCAGCTCGCCGCCGCGCTCCCCGACTGCCGTGTGCTGGCCCTGAGCACCTTCGACATGGACGAGTACGTCGTGGGCGCGCTCCGCGCCGGCGCCTACGGATTCCTGCCCAAGGACATCTCCCCGGAGGAACTCGTCGCGGCGATCCACATCGTCCACGCGGGTGAGGCCACCGTCGCGCCCCGGCTGCTCACCCGGCTCATCTCCACCTACGTCAGAGCCCCGCACCGTCCGCAGAAGCCACCGATCAGCCTCAATGAACTCACGCCCCGCGAGGTCGAGGTGTGGCGCCTGATCGCCACCGGCCTCGACAACGCGGAGATCGCCCGCGCGCTGGACATCACCGTCTCCACCGTCAAGAACTACATCACCAGCATCTTCGACAAGCTCAGCGTCCGGGACCGCGCCCAAGCGGTGATCGCCGCCTACGAGTCAGGTCTCGTGGAGACCCAGCAGAACTAGGGGCAGGCCCCGGACAGGACACCATCTCCAGGACCCGTCCGCTGGTGTCGTGTCTGCCTGGCAGTATCGAGGGTGTGGAGGTGGGGGAGGAGATGGTGCCGGGATTCGCCATCCGCGAGGGCAACGCCGTGTACCGGGGCCCGTCGGCGGCGGGCTCGCTGCATGCCCACGCCGCCTTCCAAGTCGCCATCGCCGTCCAGGGCGAGGTGACCATGATGGACGCTTACGGCACCCACCACCGCGCCAAGGCGCTGATCGTGCCGCCGATGACGCGGCATCGCATCCTGGCGATGACGACCCTGGTCACTTTCTTCATCGAGCCGCATTGCGCGTTCGCGGACCGGCTGCGCGACCGCTGCGGCAACGGCATCACCCCGGCCCCCGAGCTGCGCGGCCTCAGCGAGAAGGACATCAGTGCCGCCGGTGCGCTTCCGTCGGCCGAGCTCGATGCCCGGCTGGTGAAGGCGATGAACACACTGGCGGAGCGGAAAGTTCCGATGCCGGGCCTCGCCGCGACGGCCGGGCTGTCACCCCAGCGCCTTCGCCCCTTCATCACGACCGGACATTGGTGAAGGGCCAGGCTGGAGACCACGGTGCTCGCCACATCCGCGCCGAGGACCTCCACCAGCGCGTCCCCCATGCCGACCCGCCATTCCGGTGCCGCACCCGCCCCCGCACCCGCACCCGGGCGACGCGGCCCAGTGCTGGGGTGAAGGTTCGTTCGGTCATGCGGGCAGTCTCGATCGCACGGTGCCACCCGGTCTTGAACGAAGCGCTCGTCCACCGGTCGGGTTTCCGGGACATCCCGAACTGCTCCGTCCACAGGGCCGTCGCAGGTCGCCTGTGCAGGCGGTAGTTCGGTGCGCTACCGGGCGTGAGATGGCGAGGTGGGGAATCTAGGGTGGGTTCATGCCCACCACAACGTCCGGCCCTCCGCAGTCCTTTGACCCCGCCGAGCTGATCGACGATCCGCACGCCGTGTACGCGCGGTTGCGCGAGGCCGGGCCCGTTCACCGGATCACCGGTACGGACGGACTGCCGGCCTGGCTGATCACCCGCTACGCCGATGTGCGCCGGGCGCTGGCGGATCCGCGGCTCGCTCTGGACAAGCGCAACGCGCGGCCCGGCGGCTACCAAGGACTCGCCCTGCCGCCCGCGTTGGACGCGAACCTGCTGAACATGGACCCGCCGGACCACACCCGTATCCGCCGGCTGGTCTCGCAGGCGTTCACGCCCCGCCGGATCGAGGAGCTGCGCGCCCCGATCCGGCGGATCGCCGACGACCTGCTGGACGCCATCGCCCCGCACGGTCGTACCGATCTGATCGCCTCGTACGCGGCCCCACTGCCGATCACCGTCATCTGCGACCTGCTCGGGGTGGCCCCGGCCGACCGCCAGGACTTCCGGTCCTGGACCGACGCCCTCATCACGCCGGACCCCGCCCAGCCCTCGCGCGCCAAGGAAGCGGTCGGGAGCATGCTGGGGTACTTCACCCACCTGATCGCCGCCAAGCGGTCCCACCCCGCCGACGACCTGCTCTCCGCGATGATCGCCGCACGGGACGAGAGCCACCAGGACCGCTCCGGGGCCGGGGAGGGCGACGAGGACCGGCTCAGCGAGGACGAGTTGATGTCACTGGTCTTCCTCATCCTGTTCGCCGGCTACGAAAACACCATCCACCTCATCGGCAACGCCACCTTGGCCCTGCTGACCGCCCCCGACCAACTCGAAGCGCTGCGGGCGGAACCGGGCCGGGTCGGCGGCGCGGTCGCGGAGCTCGCCCGGTACGACGGGCCCGCACCGCTGGCGATCCGTCGCTTCCCACTGGAGGACATCACCATCGGCGGTGTCACGATCCCGGCCGGCGAGACCGTCCTGCTGTCCCTGGCCGCGGCGAACCGTGACCCCGGCCAGTTCGCCGATCCCGACCACGTCGACATCACCCGCGACGCCACCGGCCACCTCGCCCTCGGGCACGGCATCCACTACTGCCTCGGCGCGCCACTGGCCCGCATGGAGACCGAGATCGCCCTCATCGCGCTCCTCGACCGCTTTCCCCACCTCGCCCTCGACGTTCCACCCGACACTCTGCGGTGGCGGCCCTCGATGCGGGCCCGGGGACTGCTCGCTCTCCCGGTGCGGTACTGAACGGCCCGTACAGCGCCGGTCGTTGACCATGGGGCCTGGCCGCGATGCACGCCGGCCCGGCCAGGCCGGCGGGCTCAGCCGGGCCAGTTGAGGTCATCGTGGCGCGAACCGCTCGAAGGTCTCGTACAGTGCAGCGCTCATCGTGGCGCTGCCCTTGTGCCCCGAGTCGTCGATGACGATCAGTTCCGAGCCGGGCCAGGCGCGGCTGAGTTCCCAGGCCGTGTCCAGCGGTCCGCTCATGTCGAGGCGGCCGTGGATGAGGACGCCGGGGATGTCCGCCAGACGTCCCGCGTCGCGGATCAACTGGCCCTCCTCCAGCCAGGCTCCGTGTGCGAAGTAGTGCGCGCAGATCCGGACGAAGGCGAGCATGGCGAGGGGCGGCCTGTCGCTGTACGGGGTGGGCGCGCCGTTGGGTTCCGCGGACAGGACCGCGTCCTCCCAGGCGCACCAGTCGAGCGCGGCCTTGGTCCGTACGTTCAGGTCGGGGTTGTTCATGAGGCGTGCGTACGCCCCGACGAGGTCACCGTCGCGGTCGGCCGTGGGAACACCGTCGCGGAACCGCTCCCAGGCCTCGGGGAAGAAGCGGCCCACACCCCGGTAGAGCCAGTCGATCTCGGTGCGACGAGTGCTGGTGACGGCGACGAGGACGATCTCCGAAACTCGTTCCGGGTACCGCTCGGCGTAGGCGAGGCTGAGCGTGGAACCCCAGGAGCTGCCGAAGAGCAGCCACCGTTCGACACCGAGATGCTCGCGCAACTGCTCCATGTCGGCCATCCGGTGTTCGGTGGTGTTGACGTCCATGTCGGCGGCCGGATCGCTTGCGTGGGGTGTGCTGCGTCCACATCCCCGCTGGTCGAAGAGGATGATCCGGTAGCGCTCCGGGTCGAAGGAGCTGCGGCGGCCGGTCGAGCAGCCCGAACCGGGGCCGCCGTGGACGACCAGGGCGGGCTTGCCGTCGGGGTTGCCGCAGGCCTCCCAGTAGACGAGGTTGCCGTCCCCGGTGGGGAGCATGCCGTGGTCGTAGGGTTCGATCGGCGGGTAAGGCGCGGCCATGGTCTGACTCTCTTTCCTACGAGGTCGCCCGAACAGGCACAAGCCGCTCACACTACCTTCGCGACCGGATTCAGCTCAGGTCCGCGAGCACGGCCGGCTCCTCGTCAGGCCCCTCTCCGAGCGGCTCCTCCCTTCTGTGACAGGCCTGTTACCACCGCTGTGACTCCCGTCATGGCTGACCCGGTCCAGGCCTGATCGACTCACCGAATGCGTAGCGTCTCCCTCACCCTTCCCCTCGTCGTCGCCGGCGTTCTTGTGCTCACGGCTTGCGGAACGCAGAGGGTCGCCTCGTCGGGCGACGGCTCGCCACGGGCGGAGGGGGCCGACTCCACGGATCCCGCCAGCACAGCCTCCTGCGGGGCGCGGTCCTCCGACACGTGGGTCGCGCCCAGCGATATGGCGCCGCCTGGATCCCCTTCCGGTCTCGAGAAGGACGGAGTGAGGATCACGGGATTCAGCAGCGGTTCCAGCGCCTGCGCCGAGTTCGAGGTCACCAACCACGGGGCCGAACCCTTCACCTACACGATCGCTTTCGCGTTCCTGTCGGACTCCGGCAGGGAACCGTCGTCCATGGAGCAGACGGTTCCGTCCGTCGCACCGGGTCGGTCCGTGAAGCGGGTCTTCGCTGTCGACACGATGCACTCGCATACGGACGGGAAGGCCAAGGGTAAGGCAGGCGTGCGGATCACCAAGGTCAGGAGCGTCCCCACCGCCGAAGCGGCCCCGGCGGGTGGCGTCTGTCCGCTCTCGGGAGTGAGCGTGTACGTCGACAAGGGCGACGCCGCCATGGGACTGCGCGCCGTCGGTCTCCACCTGCGGAACTGCGGTACGCAGACCTACCGGCTCAACGGCTACCCGCAGCTTCAGATCCTCGACGAGGGCCACAAGCCCGTCAGCAGCGTGAAGGTCCTCCATGGCGGCAGCGCGATCACCGCGAGCTCCGGAGCCGACGGGGTGCCCCAGCCACTGGTCCTGAAGCCGGGCGAGAGCGCTTACGCCGATATGGTCTGGCGCAACACCTACGAAGCCGGCGCCGGCGATCCGGTGAACGCCCCGTACGTGAGGGTGTGGGCGAAGCCCGGTGCCGCTCCGATGACGGTGATCCCCGAACTCGACCTGGGCTCGACAGGGAAGCTGGGTGTCGGCCCCTGGAAGAGGGACGACACGATGGGGCCGGTCACCGGCGGCACGTCCGGCAGGCCGGCGCCGCCGTCCCTGACCGCCGTCCCCAGGCGACCGTGAAGACCAGCCTGCTCAGGCGCCCTGGTCCTTCCGCCGCTCTGCCACTGTCCGGATGTCCTGGGGTATCCCGGTAGGAGCGTGTCCCGGCGCAGGATGTTCTGGATGACCTAAAATCACCGGATGATCTTTATTGTCGTCAAGTTCCCCGTGAAGCCCGAGTATGCGGATGAGTGGCCGACGCACGTCGACGCCTTCACCAGTGGCACCCGGGCCGAGCCGGGCAATCTGTGGTTCGAGTGGTCGCGCAGCCTCGAAGAGCCCAACACTTACGTTCTGGTGGAGGCATTCCAGAACGACGCGGCCGCAGCGCACGTGAACTCCGATCATTTCCGGGCGGCGTTGGAGCACATGCGCCCCCTGCTGCGCCGTACGCCCGACATCGTGAGCACGACGATCGAAGACGCGACCGGCTGGAGTGCGATGGGCGAGCTCTCCATCGACTGACTGCGGGCTCTCCCGCCGGAATCAGTCCGCGATCCGCCGTGTCCGATGATGGCCGAAGGTGGTCATCGGCTTGATCCCTGCTGTGGTTCGGTTGGTTCGTCAGTGGTGTTGGGTCATGTGGGCGAGCGTCTGGTCGGCGCTGTCGGGAGCGAAGGCTCCGTCGATGCCCTCCGCCGCTCCTTCGGCGGCTTCGACGGAACGGGGCAGCAGGACGTCCTCGTAGGCGGTGATCGCGTCGTCGATGGTGGGGTGCCTGATGACGGCGCGGGCGAGGTCGGCGCCGTCGAGCATGGCGAGGTTGGCGCCCAGGCCGGAGAAGGGGGACATGAGGTGGGCGGCGTCGCCGAGCAGGGTGACGCCGGGGGTGTGGCGCCAGGTGTGGGGGACGGGCAGGGCGTACAGAGGGCGGTTGGCGTAGCCGGTGTCGGTGTCGGTGATGAAGGCGAGCAGGTCGGGGCTCCAGCCGGCGAACTCCTTGAGGAGGGCCTCGCGTACGGCGGTGGCGTCGGTCAGGTCGAGTCCGGCAAGCTGGTGCCAGTTCTCGTCGGTGCGCATGCCGAGGTAGGTGCGGATGTGTCCGCCGCTGGTGCGCTGGGCGATGACCCCCTGGTTGTTGTCGAGGGCCAGCATCGTGCCGTCGCCGGTGAGGGCGGCGAGCTGGGGATGGCGGATGTCGGCCTCGTCGAGGCCGGCCTCGACGAAGGTGACGCCGGTGTAGACGGGCAGGGCGTCGGACAGGAGCCGGCGGACCTTCGACCAGGCGCCGTCGGCGCCGATGACGAGGTCGACTTCCGCGGTGGTGCCGTCGGTGAAGTGCAGGCGGTGGGTGCCCTCGTCGCCGAGTGATGCGGCGCGGGTGAGCTGGTGTCCCCATCGCACGGTGTCCGGCTTGAGGGAGTCGCGCAGCAGGTCGCGCAACTGGCCACGGTCGATCTCGGGGTTGCCCACTTCGGGGTCGGTCCCGGGCGGGGCGGCGTCGAACAGGACGCGTCCGTCGCGGCTGACCAGCCGCACCTGCTGGCCCTCGGGGCGGGCCAGGGTGAGGAACTCCTCCAGGAGACCGGCTGCGCGCAGTGCGTGTTGGCCGGATTCGGGGTGCATGTCGAGGGTGCCGCCCTGGTTGCGGGCGGTGGGGGAGGCGTCCAGGTCGTAGACGGTGGGGGTCAGGCCGTGCTGCTGGAGGATGCGGGCGCAGACGAGGCCGCCGGGGCCGGCGCCGATGATCGCTATGCGAGGGGTGGTGGTGTTCATGGGTGTGCTCCGTTCGCTGTGCGGATGGGTGCGAGGGGTGGGGAAGCGCGGGAGAAGGGGTTCAGGAGCCGGGGAGTGTCACGCGGCCCTCATCCAGAAGAGCACATCAACTCAATAACTGCAACGGTACAACTTTTGCAGTTGTTCAACTTAGGAGTAGAGTGCCGGCATGACCGAAACGACGACCGGCACTCCGCAGCAGGCGCCGACAGGACGCCGCGAGCGCAAGAAGGCCGCCACCCGTCAGGCGCTCGCCGATGCGGCCCTGCGTCTGTTCCTCGAGCGCGGATACGACCAGGTCGGCATCCGGGAGATCGCGGACGCGGCCGATGTGTCCACCACGACGCTGTTCAAGCACTTCCCGGTCAAGGAGGCCCTCGTCTTCGACGAGGAGACCGACCAGGAAGCACTCCTGCTGGCCGCTGTGCGTCAACGGGCCGACGGCCAGTCGATTCCCGCGGCGCTGTGCGAGCACGCCCTGCGCCACCGGATCGTCGCCGCCGACACCGACGGCCGTTTCGCCGCCTTCAGCAACCTCGTGGACAGCACCCCCGCCCTGCGCGACTACGGCCAGAGCATGTGGCTGCGCCACGAAACCGCCCTCGCCCACGCGATCGCCGAGGAGGCCGGAGCCCCAGCCGCCGATCCGACGTGCGCCGCCCTCGCCCACTTCGCCCTCGAAGCCCCCCGCGCCGTGCGCGGGCAGGCCGACTCCCACCAGGCGCTCATCCGCGCCTTCGAGCTCCTCGAACACGGGTGGAACGCCGGCCGGCCGGGCGCCTGAACAACTCCGCGGCGTCAACGCGTTCTCACTGCGGCGCGGACCGCCCCCTGTGCGTCCGCGATCAGCGTTGTCAGTGATCGCCACTATGTTCAGTCGCATCCCGCCGATCTGGTGCGGAAGGCCTTCTGGTGCATAGGAGACGGTGAGTTGTCAGATTGGGAGAGGTCGAGCACGGCGCGGGTGACGGCACCCTCGCGGCCGCGCAAGCTCGCCAAGGTGCCGTTCGTCGAACTGGCCGACGGACGCCTGCAGGGTGTGGTGTCCAGCGGCTCGGACATCGAGCGGGTCTATGTCTCGTCGGTCGCGGCCGGGACCTACGCGTTCGCGTGCAGCACCAACAACAACCGGCCGTGCGGGGGCGCTCGGGGCTCGTTCTGCAACCACATCCAGGCCCTGATCAACGAGGCGGTGCTTCAGTACGGTGCCGACCGCGTCGCCCGCTACCTGCGGGTCGACATCGCGGACGGGGACATCGGCGCGCAGACCATCACCGCCGCGATGAGCTCCACACGTCCGCCGCAGGCGGACACCAAGGCCGCGGCGCCCGTCTTCAGCCGGTTCCTGCGTCACCTGGCCTACCTGGAACTCGCCCCGACCACCGCGCCGTTGCCGGAGATGCAGTGGTTCCCGCCGACCAGGCAGGTGGCGTGATGCGCGCCGACCTGCTCGTCGAGAACATCGCCGGACTCGACGAAGCCCTGACAGCCGTCGACGCGTTCGACCGGGCTCTCGTCACCGGTCTGCTCCGTCCCCAGCCCGCCCAGGCCGCCGGCCTGACCGAACTGGCCAACGCCGTCTCGGGTACGCCGCTGGCCGCCAGGGTCGCCGAGGCGGCCGATAAGGCGGCGGCCGGATCCGCGGGTGAGGACCACTTCGTCGCCCTCGCCGCCGCCCGCACCGCACTGCTGGGCTCGGTCCATGACGCACTGATGGCCCGCGTCGCTGAGGCGTCCGGCCGGCCCCGCGGTGCGGAGACCGCCCCGGCGCCCGGCGGTCGGCAAGGGGCGAACCTGCTGGCCGCCGCCCGGTCCTGGCTGTCCGACCTGGCACGCGCCGGGTGGCAGGGCATCGACCACGACACGGTCTCCGGAGCGGCGCATGTCGTCTCCGCGATGCTTCCCGACCCGGCCCTGCGCCGCCTGGCCACGCTCCTCGACGGCCTCGCCGCCGAACTCGCCGCTTCCTGCCCGGGCTCCGCCCTGGAACGCATCCCGGCCCGCCGCTGGGGCGACCTGTGGTCGCGCGCGATGCTGCTCACTCTGCCCGGTGTGGCGGACGCGCCGGTCACCGGGACGGTCACCGGCCGTCTGCTGCCCCTCGGCATCGACGTGCAGGAACACGCGACCGCCGTGCAGGCCCAGGTCCACGCGGTGTTCGAGCCGGCGGACGGCACCGCGCCGCGCCTGGTGCGCGCCAGTGTGTCGGTGCCGAAGCCCGACACGGTCGTCGGAGCCGGACTGTGGCAGCTGCTCCGGCCGCACATGTCGCTGCTGGCAGCGGTCAGCGACGGCCGCTCCATGGACCTCGCCGAGATGCCGGTCACCGCCGAGGGCGACCTGCTCTGGAGCGATGAGCACGCCCGCCCGAGCGAGCCCGCCGACGCCTTCGCCACGGCCCGCGTCGCCCTGCCCACCGCCATCGACCCGGCAACCGCGCCCATGGACCGGCACCCGGCGCGCATCGCCGTCCCCGTGTTCCTCGAGGGGTACGCCGCCCAACGGGACGACGAGGCACTGACGTTCACCGTGGCCGGTCATCCGCTCGCTGTCGACACCGACCGCATTCCGGCCGCCGGTCCGCTTACCCCCGAGGCCGTCGCGGCGTCCGGTGCCTGTATCGGACTGCTCCGCTGGGACGCCGGGACGTATCGCGTCCAGCCCCTGGCCGTCGAGACGACGGTACGGAAGAAGGCTGTCGCGATCCACGCCGGGGGCTGGGCCGGGGGCACGACCGACAAGGCCGGCGTCCGATCCGAGAAGGCCGCCACCGACGCCGTGGCCGTACTGCGGGAGCGCGCCGGAAGGTTGCTGCGGAAATGACGGAGCACGCGACCGCGCGAACCGCCGGCAGCGGGCCTTCGGCCGAGCACCCGGACGCACAGAACCCTGAGGTGGATTCCGACGACAACCGCCGTCAGCTTTTGTACTGGCGACTCCTCGCCCGCCTCTTCGACGGTGAGGAGCAGGCCTCGCTGGAATCGTCGAGCCTCGCTGTCGTCGAGGACATCGGTCTGCCGTCCGCGCTGCTGGACCCGCAGGCCTCCGTCGACTCGGTCGTGCAGCGCCACCCGGAGCTGGCCGCCGAGTTCGACGGACTGATGGTGCCAGGGCCGGACGACGATGGTGCACGCGACCGCGCCGCCGAGGTACGGCGTGCGGCGCTGGTGTCCAAGGTGCTGCTCAACGTCTTCGCCTCCGGCTCCGGCACTGTCACCGCAGGACAGTTGACGCGTTGGCAGTCGGACGCGGACTGGCTGGAGCGCGCGCTCGGCTGCCGGCCCGGCGAGCTGCGCGGCGGCCGCGCCGGCGCGAAGGCCGCGGGACGGGGTGCCGGCCCGGCCGGAGCCGGCGGCCCGGGCACGACGCCCGATCTCAGCCGGCTCATTCCGGCGATCGGCCCGGAACTCGGCGCCATCGAGGCCGACCTCGTCAAGCGGATGCACCTGCGCGAGGTACTGGCCGACCCCACGCTCGCCGCGCAGCTGACCCCCAGCATGTCGCTGATCGAACAGCTGCTGCGGGACAAGAGCAACCTCTCGGGCGTGGCCCTGGCCAACGCCAAGTCCCTGATCCGCCGCTTCGTCGACGAGGTCGCCGAAGTGCTGCGTACCCAGGTGGAGAAGGCCACGGTGGGCGCTCTGGACCGTTCGATCCCGCCCAAACGCGTCTTCCGCAACCTCGACCTCGACCGCACGATCTGGAAGAACCTCACCAACTGGAGCCCGGAGGACGAGCGGCTGTACGTCGACCGCCTCTACTACCGGCACACCGCCCGCAAGACGACGCCGCAGCGGCTGATCGTCGTCGTGGACCAGTCCGGTTCGATGCTCGACTCGATGGTGAACTGCACCGTCCTGGCGTCGATCTTCGCCGGGCTGCCGAAGGTGGACGTCCATCTGATCGCGTACGACACGCGGGCCATCGATCTCACACCGTGGGTGCACGACCCCTTCGAGACCCTGCTGCGGACCAACCTCGGGGGCGGCAACGACGGCCCCGTCGCGATGGCCATGGCCCGCCCGAAGATCACCGAGCCCCGGAACACCGTGATGGTGTGGATCTCGGACTTCTATGAATTCAACCGCTCACAGCCGCTGTTCGAAGGCATCGAGGCGGTGCACCGCTCCGGCGTGAAGTTCATCCCGGTCGGCTCGGTGACCAGCTCCGGACGCCAGGAGGTCAACCCCTGGTTCCGGGAGCGCTTCAAGGCCCTCGGTACGCCGGTGGTCTCCGGTCACATCCGCAAGCTGGTCCACGAACTCAAGACGTTCCTCGCTTAGAAAGGCCCTCATATGTCCGACCTGTTGCGCGCCCCCGCCGAGATCAAGTACGCCGAGGAGCTGGACTGGCTGGAGTCGATCGACGACAACCCCAAGCCCTTCTCCTGGCGGCTGTCCCCGAAGATGGTCCGACTGTTCATCCTGGGCTCCGAGGGTTCCGACGGCCTGGACCGGGAGATTTCGCAGAAGTGGTTCGGCGACCGCAGCTTCGTCGAGCGCTCCATCGTCACACTGGCCTCCGACCGCGGTCTGCTGCTCATCGGCGACCCCGGCACCGGCAAGAGCTGGCTGGCCGAGCTGCTGTCCACCGCGATATGCCGTAACTCCACGCTGGTGGTGCAGGGCACGGCGGGCACCACCGAGGATCACATCAAGTACTCCTGGAACGTGTCCATGGTCATCGCCAAGGGTCAGTCGCGGCAGTCGATGATCCCCTCGCCGATCATGACCGCGATGGAGACCGGCGCCATCGGCCGCTTCGAGGAACTCACCCGCTCCACCAGTGATGTCCAGGATGCGCTGATCTCGATCCTGTCCGAGAAGTACATCTCCGTTCCCGAACTCGACAGCGACAACATCGTCTTCGCCAAGCCCGGCTTCTCGATCATCGCCACCGCCAACAGCCGTGACCGAGGCGTCAATGATCTGTCCTCGGCGCTCAAACGCCGCTTCAACTTCGTCCGCATCCCCGTGATGACGAACCGGAAGAGCGAGGCGGAGATCGTCCGCTTCCGCACCGAGGAACTGCTCCACCGCCACCAGCTCGAACTGGACGTGCCGCCGACGCTGCTCGACGTGCTGCTGCAGAGCTTCGCCGACCTGCGCGCCTCCGCGGCCGCGGCCGGCAGCGACGACGAGAAGCTGGAGTCCGCGCTGTCGACCGCCGAACAGATCGGCGTGCTCGAGGACGCGATCCTGCACAGCAACTTCTTCGGCGAGCGCGCCCTGACCGCACGCACGCTGGCCTCCTCGCTCGTCGGGTCACTGGCCCGGCGGGAGCCCGAGGACCTGGCGATCCTCAACAAGTACCTGCACGGTGTCGTCGAGCCGCGCAGCAAGGAAGAGGGCGGATCCTGGCCGGAGTTCCTGGAGGGCGGCCGCGACGCGATCGCCACCCTGTCATGAGCGGCACCCACGAGGGGGCCTTCGAAACGCTGCGCGCGCAACTGCAGGAGACGGCCGCGACGTTCGCCGACGGACCCGGCGCTCTCGAGGGCATCCTCCTCGGCATCGTCGACGACGTCGACCGGGCCGTGCGCGAGCCGCTCGAGATCTTCCCCGTCTGCCACCACTCGCCCGCCTCGGCGATCGCGATGGCACGCCGGCTGCGCGAGAAGCAGCCGAAGGTCGTGTATCTGGAACTGTGCGAGGACATGGCGCCGCTGCTGACCGAACTGCGCAACTGCAGGCTTCCGGTGGCGGTCCAGTCGTTCGCCACCGAGGTCGGCGGCTTCCCTGCCGAGTGGTCACCGCTGTCGGTGGTCGCTCCGATCACCGAAGCCTCGGCCGAGTACCAGGCGATCGCCTACGCACTGGACACCCCGGGCGTCGAACTGGTCCTCGTCGACCGGTCCTCCGACCACGTCTTCCAGTGGGACGCGCGCGCGGACCACCCGGCCGAGCCCGGCGCTGATCCAGGAGCGCCGGAAGCGCCGCCCGCCGAGGAGGAAGCCGTACTGCACGGCGACGCCATCGGTGTGGAGATCGGTGACCTGCGGCCCCGGTTCGCCGAACTGGAGGAGCACCTGCTGCGCCACGGCCGGGTGCGGCACTGGTCGGAGTGGTGGCACCAGTACGTCGAACTGCCGCTCGGCGACAGCGATCACGACACCTACCGCCAGGTCATGCTGCTGATCGGTAGCCTCTTCCGGCGGCTGGCACCCGGCGACGCCGACCGGGTGCGCGTGGACGAGGACCGTGAGCGGTTCATGTGGACCAGGATGCGCGAACACCTGGCCGCGACCGGCGCCGATCCCGCGGACTGCCTTTACGTCTGCGGTGCGTTCCACGCGGCCAGCCGCGTCGCGGAGTTCGGTATCGACGGCACCGACACCTTCGAGATCAGCCCGCGCAGTGCCACCAAGTGGCTGCACGGGCTGATCCCGTCCAGCCATGCGGCGATCGAGGCGCAGTTCGGCCTCGCCGCGGGCTCGGTGTCGATCGCCGCGACCGTCTGGGCGAAGAACGTCAAGCGCACGCGCGTGCAGCCGTACCGGCTGACAGGACAGGCGGGTGCGCCGTCGAAGGCCAAGAAGATCGCGGCCGGGGCTCCCGTGCCGGCGGTCCCCGCCTCGGACAAGCTGACGGGCTTCCTGCGGCAGCCACCCGTTCTGGACCGGCTGGACGAGGCCGAACTGCTCGGCTGGTCGGTGGAGATCGTGCGCGCCGCGCGCCGCAACGGCTATCTCGCCTCCACCGCCGACGCCATCGCGGTGTTCGAGACGTCGATCCTGCTGGCCGGCATGCGCGACCGGGCCAGGCCCACGCCGTACGACTTCCAGGACGCGGCGGTCACCTGTATCGAGAAGGACTCCGTGCCCGGCCGGCGGGACGTGCGCCGGCTCGTGGAGATCATGATGGGTGGCGACCGGGTGGGCCAGGTCGGCTACGACGCGCTGCCACCGCTGGCCCGCGACGTGCACGACCGGCTCGCGCCGCTGAACCTCAAGCTCCAGCAGCGAGGAGTGCAGCGGGCACTGCTGGACATCACCTCCCAGCCCGCACTGGAGCAGTGCTCCGACGTGCTGTGGATGCTGCGCTACCTGATGCCGCACGGCGCCGCGCGACCGATCATGGGCGAGCGGAAACTGGGGGAGCGGCCGATCCAGGAGTCATGGGACGTGGCGCTGGGCACCCACCAGCGTGCGCTCATCGAGCTCGGCTACGAGGGCGTCAGCATCGAGCAGGTCCTGGAACAGCGCCTGCGCCGCACGGCCTACAGCCCACAGGCCACCGCAGCGACCGTCCTGGAAGCCGTCGAGGACGCGACGCTGTACCTGCGGAGCCGCCGCATCGCCGACGAACTGGGCACCCGCGCTCTGGAGGTGCTGTCGGCCGAGCGCAGCGTCGACGGCGCCCCGGAGGTCCTGCGCCGGGTCCGGCGGCTGCTGGCGTACTACCGCACCAGCGAGCCGGTGCTGCCGCCATGGATCGAGTCCTTCGTCAAGACCGGCTACGCGCACTACTGCACCCTGCTGCCGACCGCGTTCACCGACGACGACGCCACCGTCCGCCAAGTGGCGGCGATGCTGGGATTCCTGTTCAGCATGGAGAGCCTGGCCCTGTCCCTGGGCTGCGACCGCACCCAACTGGAACTGGCGGTGGCCCAGTCGCATCCGCAGGACCCGTCGAGGACGGCCCTGCTGTGGGCGGCCCAGGTACAGCTCGGGCACCTGAGCCGCACGGAGCTCCGGGCACGCTGCGACGAGCTGCTCAGCAACCCCATGGTGGTACCCGCCTATCCGCGCTACCTGAGCGGCTTCGTCCACGCCCTGGAGCCCGTCCCGGGCCTCACCGACTTCGTCGTGGAGGCGGTGTCGAACGCCTTCGGCCGACTGCCGGACCCGGTCCTCCTGCCGTGGCTGCCGACCCTGATCACCACCCTGCGCTCGGGCGGCGCCGAACTGGCCCCGCTACTGATCCGTGAGGCCGGAAGAATCTTCCCCGGCCGGCTCGCGGCGCTGGACGCGTGGGTGCCCCCATGGCGGGCACCGCAGGGAACGGAAGCCGTACGGGTGGCACGCCGCACGGACGCCGACCACGGCTGCACGCTCCTCGCCGCCCACCCCGCGACGTGCGACGCGATGGCAAGCTTGCTGGGCTGCGAAGAGCCCTGGCAAACCACCGTTCCCCAGCCGCGGGGCGCGGCGCTGGCGGCCCTCCACCCGGCCACGGCTGCGGCACTGGAGGCGGTGCTGTCCGGACCGGGACACCTGTGAGCACAAGCCCTCCGGATGCGGCCGGACCGGCGAACCGCGGTCCGGCCGCGAATGGTCCGGGTTTCGCGTCAATGCCCTGCCGGAACCAGTCCTGGCATTCTCCGGACAGTACGCCGGTATGGTCGCCGTCACGCGTGAGGATCCGACCGCCGACTACGAGAACAACATTGCGCGGCTCTACATCAAGGCGGGCAAGGCCGGTGAACAGACGCCCGCGTCGTCCGGCGGCCCGTCAGCGGACAGCGGCCTGTCAGCGGACGGCAGCCATTCCGGTGACAGCCTCGCCGAATCCGGTGGCGGCAACGGGATGACCTGGACGGCTGCCGGTGGAGCCACCGTGCTCGCGCTCGGCGTCGGCGCCGTGATCATCACCTGCCGCCGTAAGACCACACGCAGCGCCTGATCGACGGCCCCTTGTGGCAGGTCTCCCGTCGCACCCGTGGCCGGGCGGGATCCCCTGGCGGAACTCGCCCGGCCACCGCTGAGCGAGGCCGCGGTGACACCGGACGGCGATGCCGCGGCCTGTGCCGGATTCCGCGATGGCGGTCTGCCTTTGCTCGAACCGGCAGCCAATGCGGTCCCCTGCGTCCTACGATCATTTACATGCTGCTTCGCCGAATGCTGCGCATGGTCATGGTTCTTGCTGTGGTTCTCACCGGAGTGGTTCAGGGGGGTGTGGGGACCGCGTGGGCCGGGGAGAGCCGGACGTCGTCCGATCGGCAGTTGCTGTTCTACAACCATGCCTACGGCGTGTTCGACCGCGAGACGGCCGATGCCATCGAGCACTCCGAATACCTGCGGAACTTCGCCAACTTCCAGGTCCGCACCACGACGGGTACCGGCGGCGAGACCTGGACCGGTCGTTATCTGATGGGCCGCCAGACCTACCTCGAACTGTTCGGGATCGGCGATCTGCCCGGCCAGGACTCTGTTCTCGGTTCCGCCGGGATGGGGGTCTCAGCAGAGCGGGCCGGCGACCTGGCGACGGTGACCCAGCGCTTGCGGGATCAGGGGACCCCCAACCCGATCGGGTTCCGCCAGACGCGAGACTTCGGCGCCGGCGTGCCGGTGCCGTGGTTCGACGCGGTGTTCACCACCGACCAGTACGACACTTTCGGCGCCTGGGGGATGGAGTACCTGCCGGAGTACTTCGCCGACCCGCGCAGCAAGACCGAGCCGGCCAGCTACCCCGGTGACGTCGGCCGGGAGCGGTACCTGTCCGACGACTACCGCAGCCATCTGATGCGCGATGTGACCCTGGTCCGTCTCGCGGTCACCGAACGCGACCTTGCCAGTACGGTGCCGTTGCTGAAGGCCGGCGGGTTCCGCGTGCACTCCGTGGCAGGCGGCGTCGTTGCGCAGGGCGGCGGCACCACGATCCGACTCGACGCTGTCGCCCGCGACAAGGTGGGTCTGCGCCAGGTCGAGATGTCGCTCAACCGGTCCGTCCTGTACCGGCACGAGGAGCGGCTCGGCCACTCGACGCTCACCGTCGGCCCCGGCCCCCGCGCCGTCTGGAATTTCGGCGACACGAAGTAACCGGAATCCTGCGGATCCGTTGTAGGCGCCGTGCCGGCTTCGGCACGGCGCCTACGCGTTGCGGCGCGGGTCGCCCGGCCTCATGAGGCCGGTGGCCCAGCCAGTCGCACCAGGTCCGTCCACCCATGGTCAGCGAGCGGTCAGCGCGCGGTGCGCGGCCCCAGGGAGTCTCTGAGCAGCGCACGGGATCGGCCCGAGCGGCACTCGCAAGGAGCACACCATGCAGAGCAGCACCGTCCTCATCTCCGGTGCCAGCATCGGCGGACCGGCTCTCGCCTACTGGCTGGCCGAGTACGGCTTCGAGGTCACCGTCGTGGAACGCGCCCCTGCCTTTCGACCGGGCGGTCAGGCGGTCGATGTGCGCGGCCCGGCGCTGGAAGTCGCCGAGCGGATGGGCGTGCTGGACGAGCTGCGGAGCCTGGCCACCGACATGCGAGGCATGTCGATGGTCGACGCCACCGGTAAGGAGCTCTACCGCAGTACGGAAGGCACCATCAGCGGCGGTGAATTCGCCACCCCGGATGTCGAGATCCTCCGCGACGACCTGTGCCAGGTGCTCTTCCGGGCCGCCGCCGACCGCGTCGAGTATCTCTTCGACGACTCCATCGTCGCCCTTGCCCAGGACGCGCAAGGGGTCCACGTCACCTTTGAGAACGCCGATCCGCGCACCTTCGACCTGGTGGTGGGCGCCGACGGGCTGCACTCCAACACCCGGCGGCTGGCCTTCGGCCCGGAGTCCGAGTACATCACCCACCTCGGCACCTACCTGTCGGTCTTCACCGCCCCCAACTACCTCGAGCTGGACCGCTGGCAGGTCTGGCACCAGGGCGGCACCGCAGGCGGTGCGATCATGACCGCCCGCGGCAACGCCGAGATCCGGGTCTTCGCGGGATTCGAGGCACCGGAACCTGTCGACTACGACTACCGCGACACCGAGGCGCAGAAGAAGCTGGTCCACGACCGTCTGTCCGATGTCGGCTGGGAGTTTCCCCGTGCACTGCAGTACATGTGGGACGCGCCCGACTTCCACTTCGACTCGATGAGCCAGATCCACCTGGACCAGTGGTGGCGCGGGCGGGTGGTCCTGGTCGGTGACGCCGGTTACTGCGGTTCGCCCATGTCGGGGCAGGGCACCAGCATGGCCATGGTCGGTGCCTACGTGCTGGCTGGCGAACTGAAGGCCGCCCACGGTGACCACCGGATTGCCTACCCCGCCTATCAGGACGCCCTGCGCGGCTACGTGGCGGAGAACCAGCAGCTCGCCCTCACCAACAAGGCCCGCATCGCGGCCGAGACGGGTGCTGCTCAAGGTGAGGCCATCGCCGATATCGAGGTCCAGGACTTCGGCCAGGTGGTCAATGGCCTCGTCCTGAAGGACTTCTGATCGGACCAGCCACCGGGGGGCGGAGACCAGCGTTCCGCAGCCGGTCGACGCGGTGGAACCGGGGACGTCCGGGTCAGCCGGTCACCCAGGTGCCGGTGAGGCTCTGGATGGTGGAGCCGTCGAGGTCGGCGAGCTTGGTGCCGACGAAGTCGCGGGCCCGGTCGGAGGTCTGGACGCGGAACGCCGGCCGGTCCGCCGTGAGGGCGTCGATGATCGGTGCGGCGGCCTGGGCCGGGGTCTGCGCGGAGCCGAAGGCTTTCATGGTCCGGTCGATGTAGGCCTGGAGGGCGGGTCCGTACGGTCCGGCTGCCGCGGTCAGCGCCGGGACGTCGAGGCTCTGGCTGGCAACGAACTCGCTGGCCACGGCGCCTGGTTCGATCACGGTCACCGAGACGCCGACGGTGGCTGCCACCGGGGCGAGGGACTCCATGAAGCCTTCGACCGCGAACTTGGCAGCGCAGTAGGCCTCGTTGAACGGCTGCCCGACCACGCCGCCGACGCTGGTGACGGTCAGCACCCGTCCCTGGGATGCCCGCAGGTGGGGCAGCGCGGCCCGGGTGACCTCCACGACGCCGAAGAAGTTCACTTCCATCGTCCCGCGGACGTCCGCGACGGTGCCCTGTTCGATGGTGCCCACGTGTCCGGCTCCGGCGTTGTTGACCAACGCGTCCAGCCGGCCGTGCTCGGCGATGACCTCGGTCAGGCAGTCGGCCACGGAGTCGGGGTCGACCACGTCCAGGCGCTTGATCTGGATGCGGTCGGTGACTCCGGCCTCGGCGGCCGCCTTGCGCAGGGCGTCGGCCTTGCCCGGGTCGCGCATCGTGGCGACGGTCAGCCATCCGGCCTGAGCCGCGGCCACGGCGGTGGCCAGGCCGATGCCGGAGGAGGTGCCGGTGATCAGGACGGTCTTCTGGGGCTGGGCGGGCTGGGCGGACATGCGGGCCTCGTCTCTGCCGGGGGTCGGGAGATGACCCCCGGATATAGTGTGCGTGCACACACACCATACGTCTGTGTGTGCACGCACGCAAATCGCGTAGGATTGCGCCATGCCACGAGCCGACATAAACCTGGGTGATCTGGCCGCCCGGGATCACGCCTTCTACGGCCTGGTCTGGGCCGGCACCACGCTCACCGCGCGCGTCGACCGCGCCCTCGTCCGCGCCCATGACCTGCCGCTGTCGTGGTTCGAGGTGATGCTGTGGCTGCACGGCCAGAGCGAACCGGTGGCCGCGTCCGACCTCGGCGCGAAAACCCTCCTCAGCCGCAGCCAGGTCTCCCGCGTCGCGGACGCGCTGCAGGCCCGTGGCCTGATCGAGCGCAGCACCGCCCCATCCGACGCCCGCTCGGTGCGGATCACCCTCACTCCGGCCGGCCGAGAGGCCTTCGCGGCGGCCGACGCCACCCGCAGACAGGCTCTGGCCGAGGTCTTCAACGACCTCCTGGACGACGACGACATCCAGTCACTGGAGACCGTCTGGCAGAAGCTGAAACAGCACCGCGACGACTGAGCGCCCGCCGGTTCCGTGGCCTGACGGTCGCCCTGCGCGCGAGGGGGGAATCAGTCGGTGAGGGTGACCAGGACGCGGCCGCGTACGCCGGCGTCGACGCGGTCGTGCGCCTTGGCGATCTCCTCCAGCGGGTAGCGGTAGCTCACGTTCGCCGTCAGAGCGCCGACGGCAGCGGCGGCGGTGAGGTCGCGGACGGCCTGCCGCTTGGCGGGTAGGGGGAAGTCGTCGCTGCCGAGCAGGCGCAGCGTCACGTTGGCGAACAGCAGCGGCCAGAACGGCACTTCGGTCCGGTCGGTCCGGGTGGCGTAGGCGGCGATGACGGCATGGTCGGCGACGACCGCCGCGTCCAGGTCGGCGTTGTCGGACAGGGCCACCTCGATGACGCGATGCACGCCCTGCGGTGCGTGGGCGCGGATCGCCTTCGCCGGGTCGCCCTCGTCCAGCGCGACGGTGTGGGACACCACGGCCGGGTCGACGTGGGGGAGGTCGCTACCGCGCGTTACGGTGCCGATGACGGTCGCACCGCCCCAGCGAGCCAGCCGGGCGGCCACCGAGCCGACGGCCCCGAGGACGCCCTGCACGAGGACGATCCGGCCGTCCACCGGACCGTCGCCGAACACGGCCCGGTGGGCGGTGATCCCGGGGATGCCCAGGCTCGCTCCTAGGTCGTCGCTGAGGTGGTCAGGAAGCGGCACGGCCAAGTGCTCCGGGACGACCGCGTACTGGGCGGCGGTCCCGAAGGGCCGGTAGGACTGCGCGCCGTACACCCACACCCGCTGGCCGCGGCGGACGGTGCCGACTCCGTCGCCGACGGCATCGACGACACCGGCGGCATCGCTGTGCGGGATCACCCGGGGGTAGGGCATCGCCGAGCCGAGCCAGCCCTGGCGCTTCTTGGTGTCACCGGGGTTCACGCCCGACACGTGCACACGCACCCGGACCTCGCCGGGTCCGGGCTGCGGGTCGGGCAGCTCACCGACCCGGAGGACGTCGGCGGCCGGGCCCTGCAGGTCGTACCAGGACGCGATCATGGGGAACCTCCGTGGCCGGTGAGCGGGCGTGCTTCCGAGAGTAGGCGTGGTGCGGGGCGCGTGCTGTGCAAGAGACGACGTATCCCGCGTGGGGGGAGGTGCACTGCTCTCGGACGGCGCGGTCGGGCGCCCATCGGCTCCCACCGGTGAGCCGGGAGGGGTGCCGGGGGTGTCGAGCCGGTCAGTCCGTGGCCTTGCGGGCGGCGATCGCACGGCCGCGGGCCGCTCTGCGCTTCGCCGCACGTCGTTCGTCCTCGCTCAGCCCGCCCCAGACGCCTGCGTCCTGACCGGCCTCGAGGGCCCAGCTCAGGCACTCCTCCCGCACCGGACAGCGGCGGCACACCGCCTTCGCCTGCTGGATCTGCAGCAGGGCCGGGCCGGAGCTGCCGACGGGAAAGAACAGTTCGGGATCCTCTGCACGACAGGCCGCACGGTGTCGCCAGTTCATGGGATTCCCTCCGATGCGTGTCGCGGGCGGCGGATCCGCCGGTCGGACCCGCTCCATGCCGTGTGGTCACGCGTGCCCCAACTTCGGTGATCCATTCAGTGATCCGCGGCACCGGATGCAACGGGCTGCTGGCACGTCCTACGACGGCCGCTCGGATCCTTGCGCCACCTCGGGTCCTCGTGGACCGTTCGAGTCGCTCCGCTCCCGGTGGCGCAGCCAGGCAGCCGGCAGGAACCAGCAGACCGCGAACCACGCCACCATGACGGTCACCCACACCACGGCGGTCGTACCGGACGCGGTCACGCGCAGAATCAGCAGCAGCGCCGAGGCGACCGTGCCCAGCAGGAGAATCAGCCCGACCACGGTGAACCGGGAGCCCCAGACCACCGCTTCGGGCTTCAGCCGGTGGCCCGCGACGATGCGGTGCAGGGAGACGGGTGCGATGAGAGCGCCCGTCGCGGCGGCGCCCAGCAGGACCGTCGTGATGTAGATGTTCCGGTCGAAGCCGTTCAGGTCGGCGAAGCGTGGCGTGAAGGCCACCGTCAGCAGGAACCCCAGCAGGATCTGCACACCGGTCTCGGCGACCCGCACCTCCTGCAGCAGTTCGAGCCATAGCCGGTCGGCGCGTTGATCCGGATCCTCGTTGTGGCGTGTCGGCGGGCGGTCCGCGGGTGGGGTCATCCGTGCTCGCCCGCCTTCTTGCGGTTGTCGGGGAGGAATTCCTGGATCTTGGCTTTGACGCCTTGCTTGATCATATCGGCGCGGTCGCTGTCTCCCTTGAGGATCGCGGCCGCCGTCGACTCCATCTGCTCCCAGGTGGCGTGCGACGGGATCGGCGGCACGGCGGGATCCGTGCGGAACTCCACCACCACGGGGCCATCGGCGGTGAGCGCGGCGTCCCAGGCGGCGGCGGCCACCACCGGGACGTGGTCGAGCTTGGCGTCGTAGCGGCCGACCTGCTCGACACCCCACTCCCGTAGTCGGGCGAGCAGACGGTCCGAAACCGTTGTGCTCATGGAGCGGCTCCCCTCGATCTGCGTCGGTCTTCGACGCGCGCGGCGGGTCATGAGGGTGTTCGCGTAACCCGCGCAGCCCGGGACAAACCTCAGGGCGGAGCCGCCCGGTTGCGCCGGGCCGCCGAACGACCGCGCCAGGCGCGTGCTAGTCGGAGGATTTGCCATCCTTGCCGTGAGATTTCCCCTTGCCCTTCCCCTTGGCATTTTTGTGGCCGTTGCCGGTTGCAGCGGTGGAGGCTCCCGGGCCCTGGGGCGATGAAGCCGATGGATGGCGTGAGGTGTGCGCCGGCGCCGTGGCGGGCGTCGCTGGGGAAGGCGGGGCCGGAGCACCGTGCGACGGTGACGACAGGCCAGGAGGGCTGCTGCTGGGTGTGGGGTGCCGGACGGCCGCGTCAGGGGTGGCGGTTCGATCATCCAGGGCCGACAGGGTGACTCCGGCGGCGCCCAGGAGAACACCGGCTGCCAGCGCGGCGAGCAGAGCGCGCCGTCGCCGCGGAAGACCTGCCCGGCCCGGGGGAGGGGCGGGGTGGCCGGAGCTGGATTGCGTGCCGTGGAGCGCCGTGCCACTCAACGGCACGACGACGGTTGCGTCCGCCGTGTCGAGGGGAGGCGGGTCGGCCGCGTCCTGGAGCAGTTGGGCACATCGGGTGGCGTCGGGCCGGGCGCCGGGATCGGCATGGGTCATCGCTTCGATGACGGACGCCAGCGGTTCGGGCACGCACCGGGAGATCTCCGGGGGGCGCAGCAGTCGGGCGGTGCCGACCTCCGGGGAAGATCCCTGGTACTCCCGCTCGCCCTTGAGGGCTTCGAGCAGGACCAGGCCCAGGCCGTAGATGTCACTGGCGGGTCCGGAAGCCTTGCCGAGAACCTGCTCGGGAGACAGGTATGGGATGGTGCCGACGATCGTGCCCGGCTCGGCGCGTGTGGGTTCGTCGATGAGACGGGAGAGTCCGAAGTCCGCCAGATACGGGGCGTCGTCGGGGCCGATCAGGATGTTGGAGGGTTTCACGTCGCGGTGGATGATGCCTGCCGCGTGTACATGGGCCAGCGCGGAGGCCAGTCGGACGCCGAGGCGCGCCACGTGCTCGCCGCTGAGGGGGCCGTCGGTTAACCGTTCGCGCAACGTGACGCCCTTGACCAGATGCATCACCACGTAGGCACCGCCCTCGTGCCGTCCCATGTCGTAGACAGGGACGAGGGCAGGGTGGGCGAGCTGGCCCAGGAGCACCGCTTCCTTGCAGAATCCGTCCGCTGTCACCGCGGTCGCACCGGGCCTGAACACCTTGACCGCGACCTCACGCGGCAGTTGCAGGTCGGTTCCCTGGAAGACGTCCGCGGTGCCGCCCGCACCCAGCAGTTCGTCCAGGCGGTAGCGGCCGCCGACGATCTCGCCGGCTTGAGGGCCGGGGTGCTGAGGTCGGCGGGGGTGGGCCGTCATGCGATCTCCCTGACTGCGTCCTGCGGTGGCCCGCCGTCCACCCGGCCCCTCGAGGCACATGCGGACGGCGGGGATGTGCGACATCAGTCTGATCCGGGGCGCACGGTTCCGCCATCATCCGGCCACTTGCATTCCCACCGGCCTTCTGTTCAGGGCCTGTTGGCCACGAGAGCAGCAGGGCATGGTCCGGCGTCGGCCCGGGGAAATCGATTCGTGCGGGCGATCAGGGACCCCTACGCTCCGGTACATGCTGCCTGCCGTGCGTACGGACGAAGAGTGGGACGCCGTTGTCGGCGACGAGGCGGTCATGCGACGCGGGAGCACCTGCTGGTGGATCCGAGCCGGTGGACGCTGAGCGGGCTCTTCGATTTCGAGCCCGCCATGCTCGGTGACCGCGCCTACGAATTCGTCGCCGTCGGCCTGTTCGTCTCGCGCGGTGATCCGCGGCTGCTCGGCCGGGTCATGGCTGCCTACGGCCGGACCTTCTCACCTCACGAGCTGATGGCGCACACGCTTCCGCACGTCTACAGCAACCTGCCCTGGTACTTCCGAGAGCTGCCGGCACCGCCCGAGGACACGCTGGACTCATTGGCCGAGACCTGGTTCGGCAGCGCCTGACTCGGCGGGCCGCCCCAGCGACCTCGCCGCGCGGGTGTGCGCCGCGTCTCGGGCCGTCTCGCCCCGCCGCGGATCGGGCGAGTGTGTGCCGGAGGTTGCAGGGCAGGCGCCTTTCGAGGGGCACCCACCGAACAGACCGGAAGGGTCCCCTCGCGCCACCGCACCACGACGGAAGGACTCTTTGTGACTGACAGCATGTGGGGTTACCAGGCAGCGTCGGGTCACCAGGCCGGAACGGACCTGACCGGGTTCAAGGTCGAGGCGACCAACGGCAGCATCGGCAAGGTCGACAAGCACTCCGACGAGGTCAGCGCCGCATACATCGTGGTCGACACCGGAGTGTGGATCTTCGGCAAGCACGTCCTGCTCCCGGCGGGGACGATCCAGTCCATCGATGTCGCGGAGCGGAAGATCTACGTCGCCCGCGACAAGGACGAGATCAAGAACGCCCCGGAGTTCGACAAGGACAAGCACACCGGCCACTCGGGCTACCACCAGCAGGTCGAGGCCTACTACGGCACCCACCGCGCCTGAGCGACGTTCCGCCGTGACACAGCGCCTCGCCTCGCCAAGGTTTGGCGTCCCTCGGCGTCACCCACCCGGCGCAGCTGCGCCCGCACCTGGTTCACCGCCGCACTTCGCACCACGCTCCGGTCTCGTACGCGGACCTGTGTGCGGCCGTGCGGCGGTTGCCGGTGTGACCTTCCGTGGGACGATGTTGGGCATGGACGTGGTCAGCAGGAACAACGTGACGGTCACCGGGCAAACGGGTGCGCCGGTGATCATGCTGGCGCACGGGTTCGGCTGCGACCAGAACATGTGGCATCTGGTGGTGCCGGTGCTGGCCGAGCGCTTCCAGGTGGTGCTGTTCGACTACGTCGGCTCGGGGCGCTCGGACCTGACGGCCTGGGACCAGCAGCGCTACGGCTCGCTGGACGGCTACGCGACCGACGTGCTGGAGATCTGTTCGGAGCTGGAGCTGTCCGACGTGGTGTTCGTGGGGCACTCGGTCAGCGCGATGGTCGGGGTGGTCGCCGCGGCCCGCGAGCCGCAGCGGTTCGGCAAGCTGGTGATGGTCGCGCCCTCGCCCTGCTACATCGACGACCCGCGGACCGACTACGTCGGCGGGTTCAGCGCCGCGGACATCGATGAGCTGCTGGAGTCGTTGGACAGCAACTATCTGGGCTGGGCGGCGGCGATGGCGCCGGTCATCATGGGCAACCCGGACCGGCCCGAGCTCGGGCAGGAACTGACCAACAGCTTCTGTGCCACCGATCCGGGCATGGCCGCGGTGTTCGCGCGCACCACGTTCCTGTCGGACTCCCGCTCCGAGCTGGCGTCGGTCCGCGTACCCACGCTGGTGCTGGAGTGTGCGCAGGACGCCATCGCCCCACGAGAGGTCGGTGCGTTCGTGCATGCCGCCGTGCCCGGCAGCCGACTGGTGACGCTGGAGGCGACCGGGCACTGTCCGCAGCTCAGTGCCCCGCAGGCCACCGCCCGGGAGATCTCGGCGTTCGCCGGCGCCGCCCGGTGATGTGCGGGACCACGGACGGCGAATCCGACCGCGCCGACCGCTCCGCCCACGACAAGGACCAGGACCAGGAGCCGGGCAGGGAGCAGGACAAGGACTCGGACGCGTCCGGCGACGACGTGCACGACGCGGAGCGGGCGCAGTTCTCGGCGCTGCTGGAGGACAGCGCCGAGGACCTGTACGACAACGCTCCGTGCGGATACCTGTCGACGCTGCTCGACGGCCGGATCGCCAAAGTGAACACGACGCTGCTGGACTGGCTCGGCCACACCCGCGCCGAACTGGTCGGCCGCAAGCGCTTCTCGGATCTGCTGACGGTGGGCGGCCGGCTGTACCACGAGACCCACTTCGCTCCGCTGCTGGCGATGCAGGGCCAGGTCTCCGGAATCGCCCTGGAGCTCAAGGCCGCCGACGGCAGCCGTCTGCCGGTCCTCGTCACCTCGGTGGTCAAGACCGGTACGGACGGGCAGCCGCTGCTGATCCGCACCACCGTCTTCGACGCCCGCGACCGCCGCGCCTACGAGCAGGAGTTGCTGCGCGCCCGCAAGGAGGCCGAGCGGGCCCAGGAGGTCGCCGAGGCCGAGCGGATGCGCCTGCACCAGGTCCTGGCCATCCTGCAGAACAGCCTGCTGCCCCCGGCTCTGCCGGAGGTGCCGGGCATGGAGGCCGCCGCGTACTACCACACCGCCTCCGCCGACCAGCTCGGCGGCGACTTCTACGACCTGTTCGCACTCGGCGACGGCCGATGGGGCTTCTTCCTCGGCGACGTCTGCGGCAAGGGCCCCGAGGCCGCCGCGGTCACCTCGCTGATCCGCTACACGCTGCGCGCCGCGTCCCTGCACGCCGGCGACCCGGCCCAGGCGCTGGACACCCTCAACGCCGCGCTGCTCGAGCGCTACGCCGGCAACGATCCCCGCTACTGCACCACCATCGCTGGCACCCTCACCCCGCGCGGCGGCGATCTCCACGTCACGGTGGCCAGCGGTGGCCACCCACCCGCACTGCTGCTGCGCGCCGATGGCACCGCGCGCTATCTCCCCACCCCCGGCGGCATGCTCGTCGGCATCATGCCCCGACCCCACTTCACCCCGGCCACCACCGTCCTGCGCCCGGGCGACACGATGCTGCTCTACACCGACGGTCTGACCGAGGCGCGCACCGCCGACGGCCCCCGCTACAGTGAGGAAGCCCTGCACGCCTTCGCCGGGACCCTGGCGCCGGCCGGCGCGCAGCAGACCGTCAACGCCATGACCGGCCTGCTGGAGAGCTTCGGGGACGGTCTGGACGACGACACCGCCCTGCTCGCCCTCGGTATTCCCGCCCCTGACACCCACACCGGCGGCGCACGATGACCGATCTGCACCTGACCACTCAACGGACACCCGCGGGCTCGGTCCTGGCGGTGGCCGGCGATCTCGACCACGACAGCGCCGGCCGGTTCCGCGGCGCCGTGGCCCTCATCGCCCTCCAACCCGGTCAGCTGCTGACCGTGGACTTCGGCGGCCTGACCTTCTGCGACTCCAGCGGCATCACCGCGCTCATCGCCGCCCGCAACCAGGTCCATGAGCAAGGCGCCGACATCGTGCTGACGGAGGTTCCCGCGGTCACCGTCCGCATCCTGCGTCTCCTCGGCCTGGACCAGATCTTCCGCATCCAGCCCGTGCCCGGCGCGGACACCGACCCCGTCGGCTGACCGACCCCTGCGGACGCCCGCAAAGGCCTGGACCTGGGGCAATATGCCTGACTCTCGGCAACACGAAAATCTATCGTGGGTGCGGTAGACATTCGATTCCGAGTGTGGGTAATGTTCCTCTCGTAGCCAAGAAGACAGCAAGGAGCGGCAGACACGAACTGCCGCTCAGCGTGCAGGGCACGGCAAGGGAATCCGGCGGCCGGTGAGTGCGGATGGTCGCAGGGTTGGTTGCCGGGTCCGGCGGCTCGACAAGGAGCCGCCGTGCAGGACCGCAGTTTCTGGAGTACCAGCAGTTCCGCAGGATCCGATGTCCAGATTCGAGCAGGAAGGTACGGCAGCAACGCCATCAGGATCGCTCACACGTCGCGTTCGTGTGGGCACTCGCAAGGCCCCGGATTGGAAGGTGGTCCCCGGTCAGGCATTCACGATCCCCGCACCCCGCGTTCCCCCGGCGCGGCAGTGCGGATACGGCAGGACCGGCGTACAGACGCCGGTAGATGTAGATGGTGTTGAACCGCCCTTTGGGGCCCCGGAAGCCGAGTTCGGCTCCCGGGGCCCCTCCATGTGTTCTCCAGGAGGCCGTATGACCGTCAGACATGAAGAGGTGTGATGAGCGAGCAGCCGCCCGCGACCCCAGCGGACCGGTTCGACGACGAGGACTACCCCGCCTACACCATGGGCCGGGCCGCCGAGATGATCGGCACCAATGCCGCGTTCCTGCGGGCGATCGGTGAGGCCCGCCTGATCACCCCACTGCGGTCCGAGGGCGGCCACCGCCGCTACTCCCGCTACCAGTTGCGCATCGCCGCCCGGGCCCGCGAGCTCGTCGACCAGGGCACCACGATCGAGACAGCGTGCCGCATCGTGGCGTTCGAGGACCAGCTCGACGAGGCGTTGGCGCTCAACGAGGAACTGCGCCGGCGTTCCCACTGATCCCTCCACCGGCGGGTGGGCGCGCCGATCCGGTGCGATGACCGGTCCGGCTCAACCCCGGTCGCTCTCTTCCACGGTGGCCACCTCGATGGTCCCCCTCGGAGAAGCCGGGCCGGCGGACAGGAGCCGGGTTCCGGTCGCGCCCGTCAGCAGCAGTCCGGTGATCATGCAGGTCAGGGACAGTCCGGGGCCCGATGTCCAGTCGACGTCGGATGCGTGGACGCCCAGCACGACAGCCGCGGCGAGCGCGACGCCGGGGACGGCGAGGAGCGCGGGGCGAAGTCGGTGCAGGTCGTCCTCGACCAGTGCGCGGACGAGGATCACGGAGCCGCCTTCCGCCAACTGGAGGTTCCCGGCGTTGCCCAGGCTCACGCCGAGCAGGCCGACGAGCACCACGGCAAGCGGGAGAACGAGGGTACGGACCTCCTCCCAGACGCGGGCCCGGCCGATCGCCAGCAGGCCGGGCGACACGCCGAGCATCGCCGCACCGATCAGTCCGGGGGTCAGCGCCTCGGGCGACTTCCAGGCTCCGAAGGCGTGGCCGGCGAGGCTGACCGCAGCCATGAGCGCGCCGACCAGGAGGCTGACGATCGCCACGGCGACGGCCAGCATCGCTACGGCCGGAGTGAGTTCACGGCCACCGGAATCCGTCGCCGGTGTGACAGCGGGACCCGTGGTCCCGGACAGGTCCATTGCCTCGGTCATCTGCACTCCGTCTCGGATCGTCCCTCAGATCGTCTCTCGGGTGGTCCGGGCTACGTGCGGTGCGACGACCGGTGCTGCGTGCGGTGCGACGGCCGGGGTGGTGTGCGCGGTTGGCGACGGGACCTGGCGCGTGCTGCGCGCGGTGGTCAGGCCCTGCCGCTTGACCAGCTCGCGGCCGTACATGACGCGCAGACTGACCACGGCGGTCGCCGCGAAGGCCAGCACACCGCAGCCGATGCCCACTCCCGCCGACAGGGCGGTCACCCGGTCGAGATCCAGATAGCGCTCCAGGGGCAGTGCCGCGGCGACGGAGAACGCCGGGGCCAGGCACAGGCCCACCAGATGTACGCGCCACTCCTCACGCGCCCAGTTCCTCCGGTTCCGGCCCGCGCTCCGCTGGCGCACGAACATGACCGTGTACGCCGCGGCATACGGCACCAGGTACGCCGCCAGAAGGCGATGTCCTTCCGCGCCCCGGCCCAGGTAGAACCTGACGATCCAGGCCATCGCGGCCGCGCCGGCGAGATGCGCCGCGACGAGCACGGGCGTCGGCACCCAGGTCCCGGTCACCCCGGTCACGGAGGTCCGCCGGTCCATCGCCCGTGACGCGACCAGCGCTCCGAACACCACCACGGAACCGAGATGCATGATCGCCACCCGGTTGATCTCCTCCATGGACAGGCCCGGGAAGAACCAGGGGAGCGCGCCCCACTCGAAGCGCAGCAGCGGCGCGGTCATGAGGTAGCCGTAGCACAGCAGCATCCACCGTTGGTGCAGGTCGGGGAAGCTCCCGACCGCTGCGAAGATGCCGAACGTCACGCTCATCACCGTGCCGATCAGGATGGTGGTGAGATCGATCCAGAACGCCGCCCCGCTGAACGCGTCAGCCGGTGCCGTACGGACCAGGTAGATCGCCGCGCCGGTCATCGAGACGTAGACCGTCACCGCGAACACCACCCCGGTGGCACGGTGCAGACGGGTGCGCCGCCGTACCGCCGTGAGGAACTGGACCGGCCCGAGCAGCATCAGCGCGCCGCCGAGGACGGAGTGGATGATCATCGGCAGCAGGACGCGACCGTACGGCCCGACCCGTGTGGCGACCGCGTCGGCGACATAGCGCCCGGACACCATGCGGGACAGGAACCACTCCCCGAAGGCCGGGGCGCCGGGGCGCGCGTACGGCCACAGCTCGGTCATCGCCATCGGCGCGTAGCCCACGCAGACGGCCACGAGGGCGATCGTGGCCACGCGGGCCCAGGGGATGCTCCTCGGACGCTGCACGGCGGCTCCCTCGATCGCGACCCTCGATAGTCCTCTTTGGACTATCGAGAAGGTAGAGGCGATCCGCCGTCGTGGTCAACCTTCCCGGCATCACGATCCGCGCTGATCCACCCACTGCCAGAAATCGACCATCATGCGCTCGTAGCGGAGCCCGAACTCGAGCGCTTCGCGCTGCCCGCGCGTGAGCAAGTCGCCCACGCTCCCGGTGAGTTCCTCGTACTCGGCGAGCGTGCGGTGGTGCTCGGCGATCTGCACCGGGGCGATGACCTCCGGTCTGGCGCCGAACCACAGTTTCAGGATGCCGCGCTCGCGCGCCTCGACCGGTACGAAGGCCGGGTCGGCGAGCCACTCCTCCAAAGCGGTCTTACCGGCCGCCGTCACCTTCATCACCCGTCGGTTCCGCGCGTTGGTGTCCCGGACCTCCGACAACAGGCCCGCTCCCAGCAGCCGGTCGCACTGCGCGTACACCTGCGCATGGGGCATCGACCAGAACGGAGCCACCGTGCGGGCCGCCTCGACCTTCACGTCGTACGGGCTGGCCTCGCCCAGCTTGTCGATGATGCCGAGCACGAGGAACGAAGGTGGAGTCAACCGCACATCAGCCATGTCACGACCGTATCGCGGGGGCCGGCGGGGGGAGTACGGCGCCGGCTCAGGCGCCGCCGTAGCCGGGTGAGTCGTCCTCCGGACGGTCGGTCGCGCTCAGAGTGGGACCGAGCCGCGACTCCAGTGTGCCTGGGGGCAGTCGTGCGCCCTCCGACGCCTTCCCGTCGATATCCGACGTGATCCCGGCGTAGTACAGCGCGCGGAATGCGGTGGCCGTTGGGCGGTCGCCGCCGGTAGCCCGGTCGTCCGGACAGCGCACGGGGCCGCAACCGTTCACGGCTGCGGCCCCGGGACGTGCGGTGCTCGTGGGTCAGTGCTTGAAGGCGTCCTTGATGTGTTCGCCGGCCTGCTTGACGTCGCTCTTGGCCTGGTCGGCCTTGCCTTCCGCTTCGAGGCGTTCGTTGCCGACGGTCTTGCCCGCGGCTTCCTTGATCTTGCCCTTGGCCTTGTCCGCGGTGTTCTCGGCCTTGTCTTCGGTGCCCATGCGTTTCCTCCAAGATCGGTGCCGGTGTGGCACTGGGCCGCCTACCCAGGTCGGCCACGGCAATGCCCGTTCTTTCCGATTCCATCGGTAGCAGAACCCTGCTGTCCGCGCAGCCCGAGGCGCTGCGCCGCAACGAGCGAAAATTCGGGTGACTGAACGATTCAGTCGGGGGTATCCGCTGGTCAGGAGGTTGATAACCATGGGTCCACTGCTTTTGGTTCTACTGCTCGCCCTGATTCTTTTCGGTGCCGGTTTCGCACTGAAGATTCTGTGGTGGGTTGCCGTTGTCGTACTGGTGGTCTGGCTGCTCGGTTTCGTCATGCGCGGTTCCGGTGCCTCCGGTAGCCGCGGCCGTTGGTACCGCTGGTAGCGGTCGCACGGCACACCACAGAAAAGGGTCGGGCCCCGGTACTACGGGGGCCCGACCCTTTTCTGTTCAGGTTCCGTTCAGGCCGGAGCGTAGCGCTGCAGGGTGATTCCGCTGCGAAATGCCTTCGAGTCCAGCAGCTTCAGTCGCGGGACTTCGTAACCCTCGGGGAAGAGCCGGCGGCCGCGGCCCTGGACCGTCGGATAGACGAATAGCCGGTACTCGTCGACAAGGCCCGCGTTGATCAGCGAGTGGGCCAGGCTGATGCTGCCGGTGAGCACGATGTCCTTGCCGCCCTCCTGCGCCTTGAGTGCGGTCACCTCCTTGATCGGGTCGCCCGCCAGCACGGTCGAGTTCTCCCACTGCGGGTCGGTGAGGGAGGAGGACACGACGTACTTCTGCACCTGGTTGAGGTAGTCGGAGATGCCCGTGGTGTCGTCGGTCAGCCGCGGCCAGTAGCCGCGAAAGTCCTCGAACGTCTGCCGGCGCAGGAGCAGGGCGTCGGCCCGGCGGTCCTGCCGGTGGCTCTCCTCCAGGACGTCGGCCATGTCCATCTGGCCCTGGCCTTGTGGGTCGAACCAGTTCGTGAGCATCTCGATCGAGCCGTCGACGGTGATGTTCTGGGTGATCGCGAGTGTGCGCATGTCTCGCCTCTCCTGCGAGGGTGCTCGTTCCGACCCTTGTACGACTGCCTCGAACGCCGAAAGTCATCGCTGGGAGCCCCGCCGGCGGCTTGTCGCACCCGCACGTGGCACGTGGCACGCCGCACGTGGCTCAGCTGGCGAACCGGTTGACGTTGGTGACCTTGCAGGTGATCGTGCCGCTGACCTGGTCCGAGCCCGCCGCGGATGTCTGCACCTTCTGGCCGGAAGCCACGCTGGTGCTGCCGGTGATTCCCTCGGAGACGCGGGTGCCGTCCGGTTTGTCGAACTCCACGGTGACGACGTAGCTCGACCTCTTCGAGGAGTGGTTGGTGATCTCCAACCTGGCCGTGGGGAGGCCCACGGTGGAGTCCACGTCACAGGCCGTGATCCGGACGTCGTCGGCAGGCGGGTGGTCGCTGTTCGTCACTGAAGGGATATCGGTCTTGGAGCTGGTCCCGGCGAACACCAGGATCAGGACGACGACGAGCGCGATGACGGCGACGACCGCTCCCAGGCATCCGAAGACGCAGCCCCGCCCGAATCTGCTCTTGTTCTCCGGCGGGGCGGGCGGCCCGTAGTTGTGCGGCGGCTGCCCGGCGGGCGGCTGCTGCCAGCCCTGCCCTCCGGGAGGAGGGTTCCGATGCTGCCATCCGGCCCCTGAGGGAGGCCCGGGAGGCTCGGGAGGCCCCGTCTGGGCGCCTTTGGGGGAGCCCCACGGCTGCTCAGGCGGCGTGGGCTGCTGCGGCGGAGTCGGCTGATCGTCGCTCATACACCCACACTGCGGCCTCGGCCGAGCGCCAGCAGGAGGACTAGGCCGAACGGGGAACCGCCCGGGCCCGTCCCCGGAGGCTGCTACGCAGAGTCACCTCTCCCGTTCGGATGCAAACGGTGACTCAGAGTCTCCGACGGGGATTCGATGGAACAATCGCTACCGCAGGGCTCTGTCCGATGGCAGGGCCGAACGGATCCGTGGTGAGGGGCGGCGAACGTGAAGTTCCTTCTCGAAGTGAACATGGCTGACGGGCGGTTGGCGGAGGATGCCGCGAGCGAGCTGGGCCGCATCCTCCGGTACTGGGGCGGAAACCTGCACCATTACCCCCTGAGCCCCGGCGATGGTTCGGCCATCTACGACTCCGACTACGCGGAGGTCGGCCAGTGGCGCATTGTTGCGGCCCCTGAGGCCTGACCTCTCCGCCCCGTAACGGTTGCGCCGGGCCCTCCGCTGTTCGGCGAACGGCACCGAACGGAGCCGGCTGAAGAGCTGAAGAGAGGATCGATCATGTCCACTGCAGAGCCCCCGAGAAGCCCGGACGCCCCACAGATCGCGGACACGGAACGGCAGACCGGCGCAGGCAAGGTGCTCTGGCACTTCACGATGTCGTTGGACGGGTTCGTGGCGGGTCCGAACCACTCGATGGACTGGATGACCGGGACCTCGTTCCGCCCGGACCTCGTCGAGGAGTACGCCGGGACGACCGGCGCCGTGCTGGGAGGCCGCGACGGGTTCGATGCCTACCCCGACGTCAGCGGTATCTACGGCGGCGCGTGGCAGGGGCCGGTGTTCGTTCTCACGCACCACCCCGATGACGCGCAGCCCACCGATGGCGTGACGTTCCTGACCTGCGATGTGGCCGAGGCGGTCCGGATCGGGCTGAAGGCCGCCGACGGCAAGAACCTCGAGGTCTTCTCACCCACGATCGGCCGGCAACTCCTCGAACGCGGACTGATCGACGAGATCGACCTGCACGTCGCCCCGGTGCTGCTCGGCGACGGGATCCGGCTCTTCGACAACCCCGGCGGCGTCCCCGTCCGCCTCGAACTGCGCAACGGTGACGGTCCCTCGGCCGCGGTGAACGTGCGGTACCACCCGGTCGCGACCAGGTAGGCCGGAGCACCTGCCGCCACTGGCCAGTGGTGCCCCGACTAACCGCGCACGAGAGGCGGTTCGGCGGGCGCTCGCCGCCGCAGGCGCACGAAACCGTGGGCTCCGCAGCCCGCGTCCCGCATGGCCCAGCCGATGACTTCGGTGAGCCAGGCCAACACCTCGACCGACCACTCACGGACCGTGCAGCCGACGTGTCCGAGGAATTCCAGCGGAACGTACGAAGAGCCCCGGAATTCCACCACTGCGTTGTGGTGGGGCGCAGTTGCCGCTCCTTCGATGGAAAGCCGTTCGCTCGGGACCGACGAGTTTCCCGCCGGAGGGGAGTCTCCCTTGTGTGAGCCCACGCATCGTCGCCCCGCACGCTCTCGCGTAACCGGGGAAACCACGTTTCCCGCATGTCCCGCACCAGGAGGATCAGAATGAACCCGACGTCTCCCGTTCCCGCCACCGTTGCGACCCTCCGGGTCCCCGACGCCCACTTGCACTACGAGGTACGAGGCCAGGGTCCTCTGGTGGTGCTGGTCGGCGCGCCGATGGACGCCGGATCGTTCGCGCCGCTCGCGGAGCGGCTCGCGGCCGACCACACCGTACTGACCACCGACCCCCGGGGCATCAACCGCAGCCCGGTCGACGACCCCGACCAGGACTCGACCCCCGAGATGCGGGCCGACGACCTGTCCCGGCTCCTGGCCCACCTCGACGCCGGCCCGGCCACGGTCCTCGGCTCCAGCGGTGGCGCCGTCAGCGCCCTCGCCCTCGTCCAGGCGCACCCCGGACTCGTTCACACCGTCATCGCCCACGAGCCCCCGCTGAACGATCTGCTCGACGACCGCGAGCAGATCCATGAGCGGACCGAGGACATCGTCGCCACCCACCTGTCCGGAGACGTGACGGGTGCATGGAGGAAGTTCATGGCGCTGGCCGACATCAACCTGCCCGACGGCGTCTTCGAGCACATGTTCGGCGGGGAGTGGGAGCCGCAGCAGATCGCGGACGACCACTTCCAGTTCGCGCACATGCTGTGCCCGACCACCCGGTGGCGCCCGGACCTCGCCGCCCTGCGCTCGACGTCGGCACGTGTTCTCGTCGGCCTGGGCAAGGAGTCGGGTGGTCAGCTGTGCGAGCGCACCTCGATCGCGCTCGCCTCGGCGCTCGGCGGCGAGCCGACGATGTTCCCCGGTGGTCACATCGGGTTCGCCGAGGATCCCGACGGGTTCGCGATCCGGCTGCGCGAGGTGCTGAGCGGCGGCTGAGCGTCTTCACGGCGGACTCCTGCACCATGGAGTGTGTGACCGACGTGCGAACCGCCCATACCGCGGAGCTCGACGCCGCTGATCTCAGGGCGGCCCGGGCCCTGCTCGAAGAGGTCTTCGACGACGGCCTGACGGACCACGACTGGGAGCACGTGCTGGGCGGGGTCCACGTCCTGGTGTGGGAGGGAGCCGAGCTCATCGGGCACGGTTCCCTCGTCCAGCGCCGGCTGCTGCACGGCGGTCGGGCGCTGCGCGCCGGCTACGTCGAGGGAGTCGGCGTGCGCGCGGACCGCCGTGGGCGCGGGCATGGCGCGACCGTCATGCAGGGCCTGGAGCGCGTGGCGCGTCGCGCCTACGATCTGGGCGCGCTGGGCGCCACCGACGAGGCGGCGGCCTTCTACGTGGCGCGCGGCTGGAAGCGATGGCAGGGGCCGACCTCGGCGCTGACGCCCGGCGGGATCGTGCCCACGCCGGCGGAGGACGGCTGCGTCCACGTCCTTCCGCTGACGGTCCCGCTGGAGCTGTCGCGGGAACTCACCTGCGACTGGCGCGACGGCGATGTCTGGTAGCTCTGACGTCATGCGGGTTCTCTGACTAAAGTCAGAGAATGGATGGGGAGCAGATCGACCAGGTGCGGCGGTTCAACCGCACCGTCACCGAGCGCGTGGGCGTGCTCCACGACCGCTATCTGGGCCGCGACCGGCCCATCGGCGAGGCCCGGCTCCTCTGGGAGATCGGTGAGCAGGGGCAGGACGTCCGGCGGCTGCGGGAGCGCCTCGGGCTCGACTCCGGCTATGTCAGCCGGCTGCTGCGCTCGCTGGAGACCGACGGCCTGGTGACGGTGGAGCCGCAGCCGCACGACAGGCGGGTGCGCACCGTCCGGCTCACCGACGCGGGCCGCGAGGAGCACGCCCTGCTCGATTCCCGCAGCGACGAGCTGGCCGGCTCCCTGCTGGAGCCGCTCAACAGCACCCAGCGGGCCCGGCTGGTCGCCGCCATGACCGAGGTCGACCGGCTGCTGACCGCCGCAACGGTCACGCTGACCGTCATCGACCCGGATCACCCCGACGCGCAGCACTGCCTGCGGTCCTACTTCACCGAATTGCAGGAGCGCTTCGAAACGGGCTTCGACCCGGCACGCAGCCTGCTGCCCGACGCGGGTGAACTCCAGTCACCGTACGGCCTGTTCCTGGTCGCCCGGCTGCACGGCGACCCCGTCGGCTGCGCCGGCCTGAAACTGCCGCCCGGCGCCCCCGCCGAGATCAAACGCATGTGGGTGGCCCCCCAAGCCCGCCGACTCGGCCTCGGCCGCCGATTCCTGACCGAACTGGAGGCCCGAGCCACCGAGCACGGCCGCGACGCCCTGCGCCTGGACACCAACAAGGCACTCAGCGCCGCGATCGCCCTGTACCACTCCTGCGGCTTCGAAGAGGTCGCCCCCTTCAACGACGAGCCCTACGCCGACCACTGGTTCGAGAAGCGGATCACCGCGGCGCCGTCGGAGTGAGAACCGGCGGACGAATGGCGCGCAGCCCTGGGCCGGGGCTGAGAGCGCGGCTGCAGGGACCGGACGGCGCCGTCGGCGGGTTCTGGCGTCATGCCCGCTCTCCCTTCGCGGGAGCAGGATGGTCGTCGTGCCGCGGCGCCGTAGGGGCGAGTACGGGAGTGGGGTCGGCTGGGGTGTGGCAGATGTAGGAATCGGTGTCGAAGCGGCTCAGTTGGCGGGTGAGTCGTCCGGTGGACCATGGCCAGGCGAAGGTGTTCCGTCCGCTGGGGCTGAAGTAGTAGCTGGTGCAGCCGCCGGAGTTGTACACGGTGGTCTGCAAGGCCTCTTGCACCGCTGTGTTGTGTGCGGCCTGCGCGGCCGGCCGGACCTCCAGGACTCGGTGGCCGTTTTGGTCGAGGTGGGCCAGGGCGGCGGTGAGGTACGTCAGCTGGGCTTCCAGGACGGTGATCGCGGAGGTGGAGCCGCCGAGCAGGTTCGGGCCCAGAAGCAGGAAGAGATTGGGGAAGCCGCTGACGGTGGTGCCCAGATGCGCTTGTGGTTCGCCGTCCCAGGTCTCGTGCAGAGTCCGGCCGCCCGTGCCGTACAGGCTCCGGGCCAGCGGCAGTTCACCGATGCGGAAGCCCGTCGCCGTGATGAGAACGTCGGCCTTGGTCACGGTGCCGTCGGCGCCGACGATCTCGTCCCCGCGTACGGCCGTCACAGCGGTGGGATGCAGGCGGACATGCGGCTCGGCCAGGGCGCGGTAGAAAGTGCTGGAGGTCAGAAGACGCTTGCAGCCCAGCCGGTAGTCCGGGGTGAGCGACTGGCGCAGGCTCTGGTCACGGACCGCGAGCCGCAGATGCGCGCGGGCTCCCGACTCGATGAGGCGGGCGATCGGTGGGTGACGGAAGGCATAGCCGAAGCCTTCCTGTAGTGCGTACTGCCCGGCGCGCAAGGTGGCACGGGCACCGGGTAGGCGGTTCAGCAACCTGTTGAACACCGCGGGTACCGGAAGGTCTGGCTTGGGCAGCACCCACTGCGCGGTCCGCTGGAAGAGGTGCACGGTCGCCGCCCGGCCCGCGATGGCCGGGACGACCTGGACCGCGGAGGCACCACTCCCGACCACGGCCACACGCCGCCCGGTCAGGTCGACGCCGTGGTCCCACTGGGCGGTATGGAGCACGGGCCCTGTGAAGTCCTCGATCCCGGGGACGTCCAGGTGACGTGGTACGTGCCACGGTCCGGTGGCCAGGACCAGTACCGCCGCGCTGTAGGGCCCGTCGCTCGTCTCCAGTAGCCAGCGCCCAGCCGCCGCATCCCACCGGGCGCCCCGCACATGCACCCCGCAGCGCAGGGCATCGCCGAGCCCGTACCGCTCGGCCGTCGTCCGTAAGTAGGCGTGGATCTCCGGCTGCCCGGCGAAGACCCTGCTCCACGCGGTATCCGGGGTGAACGAGTAGCTGTAGAGCGTCGAGGGCACATCACAGGCGCAACCCGGATAGGTGTTCTCCCGCCATGTGCCGCCGAGTTGCGACGCCTTCTCCAGAATGACCACATCGCGGAACCCGGCCTCGCGCAGCCGGATGGCGGCCCCGATACCGGAGAACCCCGCTCCGACGACCACGACGCGTACGTCCTTGGCAGGTCGCGTGGCCTGCGCCGGGATCACAGTCCTGGTCCGGTCAAGCGGAAAGCGGACGGGATTCGGTCTGTTGTATTCATCGTGGTCAAAGGCGGACCTCGTGCATCTGGGCCTTCCTTCCGTCGTTTCCGACATCTACCGGCGAGCTTCGTCGTGATCAGCCCAACCATGATCCCGAAGCGCGCGCCCGGCTGCTCTCGGAAGCCGACGACGTCACTCGTCCGTGGCACGGGGTGCTCGCGCGCGCAGTCCTGGGACTTCCCGGCTCCGCGGGCCGTCGGAACCGGACGTAGTTGAGGAGAGTCCGGACCAGTGAGCCCAGGGGCCCACGAACCCGTATTCCACCGGTTGAGCAGGATGTGCACATGACGGACGGCAAACACTGGCTGACCAGGCGGGCAAAGGGCAGCGTGGCGTCGAAATCGCAGACCGTGGGGCCCGGGTGGTGGCGATGGGACAAGGATGCCAAGGGCCGGTCCTCCTGGGCGCGTGGACGGGTTCTCGCAGCGCTTGCCGTGCTGGTCTCCGGGCTGATGGCCTTCCATGCCGCCGTCCCCAACACCATCGGCCACCTGGGAAGTCTGTTGGAGGCGTTCCTGCCCTGGCTCGGCCTGGCCGTCCCGATACTGCTTCTCCTGGCCCTGCTGCGCCGCTCCGCGACCGCGCTGGTGGCCCTGTCGCTCCCCATTGCCGTCTGGGCACAGCTGTTCGGCGGGCCGTTCCTTCCCGGGGTGCGCGGCGCACACGACATGACGGTGCTCCAGCACAACGTCAGCGACGAGAACGCCGATCCGGCCGGCACCGCGAAAGCTCTGACGGACGCCCGGCCGGAACTCATCGCCCTGGAAGAGCTGACACCCGCCGCGCTGCCGCGCTACGAGAGCGCACTGGCATCCGCATACGCCTATCACGCAGTCCAAGGCAGCGTCGGTCTCTGGTCGAAGTACCCGCTGACGGACGTGCGCGTGTTGGACATCAAACCGAAGGGGATCGACGCGAGCTGGAGCCGGGGGCTGCGGTCCAGCGTGCGGACGCCGTGGGGCGAGATCGCGGTCTACGTCGCCCATCTGCCGTCGGTCCGCGTCCGGCTGAACGGCTTCGATTCCGCCTATCGGGACGAAAGCGCCGAGCTGCTGGGCGTGGCCCTCGCCGCCGAGAAGCTGAACACGGTGATCCTGCTGGGTGACCTCAACGCAACGGTGGACGATCGCGGGTTGGCCCCACTCACGGCGCACATGAATCTGCCGCCCCGGGACTTCGCCTTCAGCTGGCCTGCTGCCTTCCCCGTTTCCCGGATCGACCAGATCATGACCCGCTCGGCGACCGTCACCGACGTCCGTACCCTGCCCGCCACGGGCAGCGACCATCTCCCAATCACCGCCGGCATTAAGCTCGCCCCCTGATCGCCGAGCATGCCCGTTCGCGGCACTTGCTCTCCCGCCTGTCCGTCTGCTGAGGAGTAGCTTCCGTGGCCGTCGTCCCCGCTCGCCGTCTGGCCCTCCTCGGGGGCGGCTTCTCCACCGACGACGACGGGCTGTTGGACGACTGGGTGCTGAGCCACGCGCGTACCCCTCGGCCACAGGTGTGCTTCGTCCCCACGGCCAGCGGGGACGCCTCCGCCTACATCGAGCGCTTTCTCGACGCGTTCCGGTCACGCTCGTGCGAACCCTCCGTCCTGCCGTTGTTCCAGCGTGAGCTCGACGACGACGCTCTGCGAACCTTCCTGCTCGCTCAAGACGTCGTGTACGTCGGCGGCGGCAACACCGCGAATCTCCTGGCGGTCTGGCGCGCACACGGGGTGGACCGGCTGCTGCGTGAGGCCTACGGCCGCGGGACGCTTCTGTGCGGTATCAGCGCCGGCGCCAACTGCTGGGCCGAGGGCTCGCACACCGACTCCTTCGGGCCCCTGACGTTCCTGCCGGACGGGTTGGGCCTGCTGCCCGGCTCGGTATGCCCGCACTATGACAGCGAACCGGGCCGCCGTCCCTCCTACCGTGCAGCCGTGGCAGTCGGCGCGCTGCCTGCCGGGTGGGCGCTGGAGGACGGCGTGGGTGCTCTCTTCACCGACGGTCTCCTGACAGAGGTGGTGACCCGGACTGCGGGGGCCAACCTGTACCGGGTAGAGCCCGACGGGGAAGACGGAGCCGGCGAGCGGGCACTGGATTGCCGACTGCTCGGCTGAAGTGGCGCGTCAAAGGGCTCTGTTGAAGAGCTGAAGGCCGGACAAAAGCGCTGGTCAGGTCACGCCGGAGCGCGCTACGGTCGGGTCGCCACCGTGTCGCCGACCCTCGGTGTGCCGCTGCGAGGAGACGCCCCGATGACTGCCGAAGCCGATGCCGACGCCCAAACCATCACGCGATCTGCGGCGGCGCTGCTCCTGCTCAACGAGCTGCACTACCCCTTGGCGCATCGCGGTGCCGAACTGATCCGAGTCCTGCACGAGTTGGCCGACAGCGCCGAGTTCCGTGCGACGGGACCACACTGGTGGAGTGCCTTCGACGAGCACGCACGCCATGTCCGTCGGTCGCTGCTGGGCGCCACCGCGCCGGCATCCACGGCTCCGTCCACGGGCTCGACGGCGCCGGATAGTCAGGAGCTGTCTCCGGCCTGGGACTGGGCGCTGGCGGTCTGCGCCGCCGACGGTCGCACCCGCCAGCGTGCCCTCGCCCAGGAAACTCTCCCGCTCGGGGCGCGCGCTCTGATCCCACTGCTGGTGGTGCGCTGCTCGGACTGGGCCGCGCCGGTGCGGGTCGCCGCCCAGGCGGCGCTCACCGACGTGCTGGCGAGCTCCGGGCCTGCTGAGCTCGTTCAAGCGGCGGTCATGGCGTGGTCGTGCGAGGGGCGTCAGCGAGGTGAGGACGCCGTTCGTATCGTGGCCGCCTGCCTTGGCGGCGCGGCCCCGGAGGTGTGGAGTGGACTGCTCACGGATCCCGATCACCGGGTTCGTCGGCGCGCCCTGAGCGCGGCGGTCGACCTCGACCGGTGCGAGACGGCGCAGCTGCTGGCGCTTGCCGGCTCCGACCCCGATGCCGTCGTGGCCCGGCACGCGGCCGAACAACTCCTCCGCTCTTTCGTCCCGCCCGGGCCCGATACGCCGGCCACCGCGCAGGCAGAGACCGTGCTTCGCCGATTGCTCGCCTCCCGGGTGTCGGCGGTGCGGGCCGTCGCCGTCACCGTGCTGCGCCGGGCCCAGCGCCCCGACCTGGCCGAACCGTTCACCGCGGACCGCTCCAGGCAGGTGCGTGAGATCGCGCGCTGGGTTCTGCGCAGCCACGGCCAGGACCCCGCGCCTGCCTGCCGTGCCCGCCTTGCCCGCCCGGCCGGTGAGATCACGCCCGGCGCTATCGCCGGCCTGGCGGAATGCGGTGACGTCACCGGCCCCCAGGCCGCCGATCTCTTGCGCCCGCAGCTGACCCATCGGCGCCCGGGCGTACGCGCGGCCGTTCTCCGCGTGCTCGGCACGATGCGGCCCCCCGCGGTCACCGCCGCGGAACTCCTCGCCGTCATGGACCGCGACCCTGCCGCCCGAGTCCAGCGGACCGCCGCCACCCTGTTGGAGGCGGCGGCCGCCACCGTCCCCCGGCAGCGTCTCAACGACCTGCTCGCCCCTGGGCGCCCGGCCCCGCTCCGGGCTCAGGCAGCCCGGATCATCCGGGCCGCAGGCACCTGGGACCGGCTGGAATTGAACCTGCGGCTGCTTCACGACGCCGACCCCGCCCTGGCTGCCGCAGCACACCGCGACGTCCGAGCCTGGGCCACCTCGGCCGCAGCAGCCCACAGCCGGCCCACGGACGAGCAGCGACAGAGCCTTCTCGGCCTGCTGCACGACGCGGCCACCTCCGGCGACGACGAGGACGTCAGGATCATCCGCTTCCTTCTCACCGGTACGGGACGGCCGTAGCGGCAGCATCCGGCTGACGGGGAAGCCCCGGCAGCCACCGCAGGATGCCCAGCCGGTTCTCGGGACCAACCGTCCAGTCGATCGCGGCGCGCTCTCGTTCCGAGAGTCCCGGGCGGGCGGAGACTGCGAGTCGCACATCGGGGTCTTCGTGTGTGGCGAGCCGCGCAATGAGATCGCCGGAAACCCGGTGGTGTCGTCCGCTGGAGTCAGTACTGATCCCGCCTGGCGCAGTCGCAGTCGCAGGCCGGCGGGAGTTGAACGTATCCCTGAGGGCGGTTGGGCCGCAGGTCTGTCGCTGCGCGCTGTCGTGCGCGAACAATCTCCCCTGACAGGGCGAGCGCGGAGGCGAGGACGCCGAGGAGGCCGTCTACGGTGAGGAGGATCAGGTCCATGGGAGGGATCCGTTCTCCGGGACCCCCTGGCGCTGAGGCGCCGGCCCGGATTCGACGGTCCGCGTCGTCGGCCCCCCGGGGTGTTCCCTCGTTCCCCATGATGACGACCCCCGCCGATTTACGCCAGGCCTTCCCCCTTCGAAAGCCCAGCAACAGCAACTCGCCCTTAAGGCAGGGCAAGCCGCATTGCTGCGAGCGGTCGGTGCACAGTGGGTTGGTCTGCGGGGGAGTGCCAGGCTTTGGCGGAGTCGACCGGTGGACGGTTGGCCATCCGGCGCGAGGGAGCCGCGCGGGTCACAGCATCTCGAGGGGCTGTTCGCGCGCTGGGGGCGGGAAGGCCTTGTCGAGGGTGCGGAGGTCGTCGTCCGTCAGGTGGAGGTCGAGGGACGCGTGGTTCTCCTCGACGTGGGCGGCGGTGGAGGCCTTGGGGATGGCGATGACGTCGTCCTGGCGCAGCACCCAGGCCAGCGCCACCTGGACCGGGGACTTTCCATGGGCGGCGGCGACGGTTTGCAGGGCCTTGTGGCCCAGTAGACGGCCCTGTTCCACGGGGGAGTAGGCGATGATCGGGATGGAGCGTTCCCGGCAGTAGGGGAACAGATCGAACTCCGGGCCGCGCCGGGAGAGGTTGTAGAGCACCTGATCGGTCTGCGGCAGGGCGCCGTCGGGCAGCTCCGTGAGGTCGTCGACGTCCAGGTTGCTCACACCCCAGGCGCCAATGCTGCCTTCCGAGACCAGTGATTCCAGGGCCTCGACGGTCTCGTGGAGGGGGATGCCGCCCCGCCAGTGCAGCAGGTAGAGATCGATTCTGTCCGTCCCCAGACGGCGCAGGCTCGCATGGCAGGCGTCGACCGTGCCCTTTCTGTCGGCATGGGACGGCAACACCTTGCTGACGAGGAAGGCCTCGTCCCTTCGGCCGCGAATCGCCTCGCCGACCAATTCCTCGGCGGCGCCGCTTCCGTACATCTCCGCCGTGTCGATCACCGTCAGCCCGAGGTCGAGGCCCCGCCGGAGGGCGGCGATCTCCTCGGCACGCCGTGCGGGATCGTCCCCCATGCGCCACGTGCCCTGCCCGAGGGCGGGCACCCGGACGCCGGAGGGAAACGTCACGGTCCGAGCCTGTGCCATCGTCTGCTCCTTGTCGGCCACGAAGGTCTGTCGCCAGCGGGTGATCATCATGATCGCAGCCCGTTGCGCCATGTACGTTCCCGTCGAGCTGAGGACAACCACCCGGGCGGCTGTAGCGCTCGGCGGCTGCTTCGTCCCGTACGGCTGCTTCGTCCCGTACGGCGGCCGCTCCCCGTGCGGCCAGGCGCGACGCAGGCAACCCCGGCGCCCGTCCGGTGCGGTGGCGCGGCGTCACGCAATGGAGAAAACTCAAGTCCTGCGAGCGGGAAACAGCCCGGTGCAATGAGCAAGGCGTGACGGAGGGTGTCCGATGTCGAAACCGCCGCTTCCCGACGATGCAGTCGCGATGTTGACGAAGGCCAATTCGGCCGTCGTCACGACTCTGCGGTCGGACGGTCAGCCCGTGTCCACGGCCACCTGGTACCTCTGGGACGACGGCCGGGTACTGGTCAACATGGATGAGGGCCGCAAACGGCTGGAGCATGTGCGCAACGATCCGCGGGTGACGATCACCGTGCTCGACGAGAGCAGCTGGTACACCCACATCAGCATCATCGGCCGCGTCGCCGAACTGCGCGAGGACAAGGACCTGTTCGACATCGACCGGTTGTCCCAGCAGTACCTCGGCAAGCCCTACCCCCGTCGGGACCGCCGCCGATTCAGCGCATGGATCGAGATCGACCGCTGGCACGGGTGGGGCACCTTGAAGGACAACGACCAGATCGGCTGATGCCCGGCCGCGGGTCTGGAGATCTGCCATCGGAACGGCCGCGCGTGCGGCCCGTATCAGGCCCGCGCGGCGGAGGCGGCGCCCGAGGCGTCGGGTTCTGCCGCGGCGCGCAGCTGGTCCAGGTCCAGGGTGCCGTCCGTGGCCTCGGCGTCCGCGGGCAGGGCCAGGGCCTCCGTGACGTCGGCCGGCAGGGGTGTGAGACCGAGGAGACCGGTGACCAGGGTGGTCGCCAGGCGGTGCCATGACGGGGCGCGTCGCAGCATCGCGTGGTCGCTGTCCCGGATCGTGATGAAGCAGGTGCGGGCTCCTGCCTGGCGGGCCCGGGTGGTGAGGGACCGGGTGGCCTGGGGGCTGGTTATCCGGTCACGGCTGCTGTGGATCAGGACCGTGTCGCGGCCCGCGAGCTGGGTGAATGGATCGCCTGGCGGGCACCACGGGGCGAGGCCGACCACTCCGGTGACCAGGGGATGACCGGCGGCGCGGAGGGCGGCGCGGCCGCCCATGGAGTGGCCCAGGAGCACCACCGGGATCCCTCCGGTCTCGTCCTGGAGGGCGTCGAGGGCGCGCACGGCATCGTGGAGGGGGTCCTCGCGGGCGCCGTTCCAGCCACGGTGGGTGTACGGCGTGCTGCGGATCAGTACCGGTCCTCCGTTGTCGCCGCCCGGATCGCGGGTGGCCCGTGCGAGGTGCCGGACGAACGGGCGCATCCGTACGGCGGGCAGATTGAGCAGGCCGGGCGGGGGTGGCTTGAGCCCCGTTTCGCGACCGCCGTGCAGGATGAGGACCGCTGCCGACGGCGGTGCTGGTGCCACATGAACCTCCTGATCGGGGCGCGGGACGGATACCCCCGCACTCCCTATTCGGATCTGACCGGCCTGCGGATGGGTCCGGTCCGTGCGGGCGGCGGCACGCCCGAGCAGCTGCCCGCACCTGGCCACGATACTTCGGCGAGGTGACTCACCCGTTCGGATCATGCGGGGAGCCGCAACCGCAGCCGCAACTGTCGGGTCGTGGCGGGCTCGGAACCGGAACCGCTCCCGCCGGCGAGGGAACAGGCGGGAGCGGTGTGTGCGCCCCCCTTTGTCGCTCAGCACGGGGACGGCACGGCCTTCCGGAGGGAAGGTCCGACGCCAAAGGCGTCCGGTCTCCCATTTGGCGGTCATCGGCGCCGCCCGCGCAGGCGGATGAGGGAAGTTCGCCTGGAAGAGTGCTCAACTCGGCATCATGTCCTGCTGCCTTGGAGGCGAGCGGTGGTGAGCGGCCTGGGGATCCCCGGTCATTGTTCCCTGATCCCATGATCACATGGCGTAGCGGGTGGTCTTCCCACCATGCTGGCGTCCCGGCTCCTCGACGGCGCGTCAGCACCGCCGCGAAGAGGCCTTCCGGATGCCCCTCGTCGTCGGAATGGGAAAGGTCTCGATGTCCAGTAAGCAGGTGTTGACCGTCATCGTGTTGGTGTCGGTCTTCTCATGGAGTGCGGTCATGGCCGCGCTCGGGCAGCTGACCGCGGTGGCCGCGTTAGTGCCCTCGCTCGCGTTGCTGGTGCAGCAGGTCGTCCATGCGTCCGCCTGCGGGAAGCCCGAATCCACCGCCGCGGGGGCCGGGCCCGTCGCGGGGCCGGACGAAGGTGCCGCCCGGTGAGCCCCCATGCGATTCCGCCCGAGCAGACCGAGGGGGAGCCTCCCATCCGGCGGGGCCGGAAGCCGGAACCGATCACCGACCAGGCCGGCACCTCCCACCGCGCCTGGCTCGAGCCGGTGCGTACCCGGCTCTTCACCAGCGGCTTGACGCTCGACGACCTGTGGAGCGCTCGGGGTACTCCAAGACGCGGATCTCGGAACTGCTGCGCGGCGCCGGCCGGTACCCGCGGTGGGAGATCACCTACAGCGTGATCCGGGTGCTGGGCATACCGGCCCGTCCGATGCGGCGCCTGTGGGTCGCGGCGGCGCGCGAGGCGCAGAAGAAGAAGGACTGGATAGACGGCTGCATAGCGGAGGTCCCGCCGTCCAAACGGCCCGACGTCCGGCCGCTGGACCACCAGGGCTTCACCGACACCCACCAGGCCCCCTACACCTCCTACGCCAAGGCGCTCCTGCTCACCGACGAGCGGGCCGCCTGTGTGGTCCTGGAGACCTTCGACATCCTGTGGCTGTGCTGGGACGAGGCACTGGGGAGCTCGAACGTCCAGCGGTTCGCCTGGAGGCTCCTGCGGGCCCGGGTCATGGCGCGCACCCCGCACATCGACAACCACCCGCTGCTGGCCGCCGCCGCCTTCGCCACCGTCGCCCAGGACCGGGCCGTGGACCCCACGGCCCGCTTCGCCCAGGTCGGTGAGTCGCTGATGCTGTTCGACGCGGTCAGCCGCCTGCCGGACAACCAGATGGACGTAACGATCCTGCGCTACCTGTGCGGCATGGACACCACCGTCGCGGCCGAGGTGCTGGGCGTTCCGCTGGCCTCGGCGCGCTCCGACGACCGGCACGCCAAACGCACGCTGACCGAGACCCTCAACCTCCACGACCGCCCGGGAGGCGCTTCCCTATGACGTCGATCGATCAACTCCTCGCCCGCGCGCTCCTGATGACGGAGCCCGGGATTCCGCACGACGTCGTGACGTACGAGGACGTCTACACCTCGGCCGGTTCGCACGACGTTCTGTCCTGGCCGTCGTCGAGCCCCTTCAACGAGAACCCTCCCGGGCGGGACGCGGCCTACGATCTGCAGACGCTCTGCGAGACCGTCGTGACCCAGACCGCCGCGACGTCGCTGAGCGACTTCGTCACCGAGCAGCTGCCGGAGCCGCGCGGTGCCCGGGTCCTGGGCTGCATCCTGCATCTGGCCGACTCCGAGGACGGTGCCCGCTTCTGGTGGCAGTACGCCGCCGGGGCCGGCGACGACGTCGCCTCGTACTGCCTGTACCTGCACCACCTCGCCCTGGGGGAGACCCACGCCGCCGCATGGTGGGGTGAGCAGACCGGTATCGACACCCAGCCGGCGCCGGAAAAGGTCAACCTTCCCGGCTACACGGACCCGGCCGACAACCTCGACCTCGACTCCAGCACCCCGACCGTCCTGCGTATCCTGGGCCGGCTCCTGAGCCCGGCCGACCGTTCCAGAACCGAAGTCGTGACCGCGGTGATGGAGTACGTCCCCAGCGCCGTCGCGGCCGGCTACGCCGACAACCCCGACTTCGAGATCCCGCTGCCGGGGCCGCACTTCGCCGATCACATCGCGATCATCCTGGCCGCGGCATCCAGCGTCGGCGGCGCCGTCTGCCAGCGCCAGAAAGCACGCTCGCCCTCGCTACGGCGGCGACCCGACCACACACGCGCCGACGCCGCACCTGACGACTCCGCCCGCGGTGGGCACCGGTGACGCAACGATCCCCGGAATCACGGCCATTGATCCATTCTGCAGGCTTTCCGATGCCACTGGCTCCGCACTACCGCTCGCCCGACCGACCCTGTTGACTTGTCCGCAGGAGGCGCCGTGCTGACCGTGCTGGTGATCGTGCCGCTCTGGCCGTGCTGCTTACGTGGGGCATCGGCATGCCGTCGATGGACGGGCTGCCGGATGGCCTTGTGGGGGAGTGTCGTCCATGCCTGCGCGCTCGCCGCGCTCGTCGCCGCCCTGGTCGTGACCTGGCAGGCGCGGGGCGCGCATTGCGAAGCGCACCCGGCGAGCAGGCAGTGTCAGCCCGCGTTCGACGGGGATCTCTGACGCCGCGCGGCAGCGCGCACGGTGAAGCCGGTGTGCGGCCGGGGGAGCGGCGCCGGCGCTACGCGATGGTGAGGACGATCTTCCCGCGTACCCGGCCGGACGCGCTCAGCTCCTGGGCCCGGGCGGCCTCCTCGAGGGGCAGGGCCTCGGCGATCTGAACGCGTACGGTGCCCGCCGCCGCGAGTTCGCCGAGCTCGGCGAGATCGGCGCCGGAGGGTGTCATGCCGAAGAGTTCGTAGCGCAGGCCGCGGGCCGCGGCGGACTGCGGGGTGACCCGCTCGTCGGCTCCGGTGCCGTTGACGGCCAGCAGGAGGCCACCCGGGCGCAGGGTCTCCAGCGAGCGGGGGCCGTAGTCGTCGTTCATCGAGTCGAGGACGACGTCGACGCCGCGGACGGTCGCGGCGAAGTCGGCCTCGCGGTAGTCGATGAGCTCGTCCGCGCCGAGCGAGCGCAGCAGCGCGTGCCCTGGGCCACTCGCGGTGCCGATGACGTACGCGCCGTGCGCCTTGGCGATCTGTACGGCGAGGTGGCCCACGCCGCCGGACGCGGCGTGCACCAAGATGCGCTGACCGGGCTTGAGTTCGGCCGCGTGCACCACCGCCTGCCAGGCCGTCAGCCCAGCGATGGGCAGTGCGGCGGCGGTGATGTGGTCGAGGGACGCGGGCTTGAGGGCGAGCGCGGGAGTGGGTGCGACCGTGTACTCGGCGTAGGCGCCGTTCGGGCTGGAGAGGGCGGCGAAGACCTCGTCGCCGCGCCGGAACCCGGTCACACCGGGACCGACCTCGGCGATCTCGCCCGACACGTCGAAGCCGGGGGTGATCGGCGGCTGTCCCCACTTGTCGAGGATGCCCTGGCGGACCTTCCAGTCGACCGGGTTCACACCGGCTGCGCGCACGCGGACCAGGACCTCGCCGGGGCCGGGTACCGGGCGCTCCAGCTCGACGAGCCGGAGGACTTCGGGACCGCCGAAGGACTCGTAACGGATGGCACGCATGGCTTGCTCCTTGCGGAAGAGAGTGGTCGGTTCCAAGGAACATCCTGCGTACGAGTGGTATCTCTTGTGAAGAAGGCACTTTCTTGGTACCTAGGTACCTCATGGATACCACTCCGTCGGCCGGACTCCCCATCTACCAGGCCGACTGCCCGGCCCGTACCGTCATCGAGCTCCTCGCCAACAAGTGGGTCTTCTTCACGCTCATCCTGCTGCGCAGGCACGACGCGCCGATGCGGTTCAACGAGATGCGGCGGCAACTCGGCACCGTCACACAGAAGATGCTCGCGCAGACCTTGCGCTCGCTGGAGCGCGACGGCCTCGTTCGCCGCGAGGTCTACCCCACCGTGCCGCCTCGCGTCGAGTACTCACTCACTCGACTCGGCGGCGAGGCGGCACGGTTGGCCCTGGCCATCGGGGACTGGTCGCAGGAGCACCTCGGGGAGATCGAGGCCGCGCGGTGTGCCCACGATGCGAAGGCGGCGGCCGAGCCGCAGCCGCTCCTCTAGCGGCGGCTGCGGCTCCCTTCGTCGGCCAGGATCACGTCCAGTGAACGGTCAGCGCACGACGTCCACGAAGACCGGGTTGGTGTAGAGCCAGGTGTCCAGCCACGGGTCGCCGTTGCCCGGCTCATGGGTGATCGGGCCGTGCGGGTCGATCGACGCGCCCAGCAGCCCGGGGCCGTTGCGCTTGCCGTCGCTGCCGCGCAGCCGCAGGTAGGACGACTCCTCGGCGTGGCCCAGGGGGATGCGCAGGGTGTAGCGGCCCCTGCGGCCCGAGACGTCGGCGCTGTGCACGACCCGGGTGTCGGGTGCGCGCCACGCGTCGCGGTCGGCGACCGGGCCGCGGACGGCGCCGCGGATCACATCCAGGTGGGCCAGGCCCGGCACTTCGCCGTGGTGGTTGGGGCGTGAGGCGGTGGTGACGGTGACATTGAGGACGATCCTCTCGCCGCGGCGCACCCGCAGCCGGCCGCCGAGAGTGACACCACGGCCGGAGCCGTGCTCCCTGTTCACCCGGACGTCGATGCCGTCGACGAGCTGGCCGTGGTCGACCCAGACGCGGCCCGCCCGCATCCCGGCCATCACGTGCCGGTAGCCGTAGTGGGTGACGCCGACGTGGGTACGGCTGAACTGGCCGGGCCAGAAGTCGCTGCCGGGCTGCGGCTCCGTGGTGTTGACCGGGTCCGGGAGCCGTCCGGTGTTGTCGAAGTTCTGGCCGGGCAGCCAGTCGCCGTTCTTCCAGGTGTCGAACGTGACCCGGTGCACGTCGGAGTTGGAGGTGACCGAGAAGAGCTTGCCCTCGGCGAGCATGGCGTCCCACAGGCCGCCGACCGTCGCGGTCGCCCAGTCGAAGCCGCCGTACGTCTGATAGGCCTCGCGAGGATAGCCGGGCCAGGAGTTCTCGGACGGGGAGTTGTCGTACTCGCCGCGGTGGCTGGTCGAGCCGCGCTCCGGCATGGCGGCGCACTGGGCGCCGGGCGCGCCCTCCATGCCGATCATGATCCCCGGAGCCGCGTCGCGCCAGGCGCGCATCTCGTGCGGAGAGTCGATTCCCAGGCGCAGCGGGTGGTTGGCGAGGACGAGGACGTCGTCGACGTAGCCGCTGCGGCGCTGCTGCTCGAGCCACTTGATGGCCTTGACGGCGTGGGCTTCGTTGCGCGGGGTGTCGGGGTGGCCCGGCGCGCCCGCGGTGTAGCCGAGGAGTTTGCCGTCGAAGGCCTCCTCGAAGCGCGTCAGCAGGTCGACCTCGTGGCGTCCGGGCGGTGAGAAGACGGTGCCGTGCTCGGCGCCGGGGATGTACCACTCGAGGCCCTGGAAGATCAGTGTGCGCCGGTTGTCGCGGCGGGCCTTGAGGATCTCGCGGTGCTCGGCCTGGGCGCCGCCGGCCCTGGCGTGTCCGAAGTTGCTGTGCTCGGTGAGGACCATCCAGTCGAGGCCGTACTGGGAGGCGGCCCGCGCCAGCTGGGAGAAGGTGTACTTCGCGTCGTGGCTGTAGACCGAGTGCACATGGTGGTCACCGACGAGATAGGCGAGGTCCGGGTCCCCGCCGCCGTCGGTGTGCGCTTCGGCCGCGGTCGGAGCGAGCAGGCCGGCCCCGGCGAAGGCCGCGCCGAACAGGCCGGCGCTGCGGAGCAGCCGGCGGCGCGAGAGTCCCTGCGGGTCGAGCGAGCCGACCGGTACGTCGGGGTCCGCCCAAGTCGGGAGCGGCTGATTCGATCGCGCCATGAGGTGTCTCCTTGAGGGGTGGTGCCATATCGGCGGTGGTGCTGTGAGGTGGTGCTGCCAGGTGGCGAAGTGGGTGGGGTCCGGTCAGGAGTTCATGAAGTCGCGCACGGGCAGCGCGCGTTCGGTGATCCTGATGTCCCCGATCCAGCCGTGCATCAGCTGGTCGAGGACGCCCCCGTACTCGTAGGCGCCGAGCAGCCAGGGCAGTCCGAGCGTCGCGAGACCGTTGGTACGCGTCGCGGGGTTGCGGGCGACCCGGCAGCCGTCGACGTACAAGGTGGTGTGCCTGCCGTCGTTGACGACAGCGACATGCCACCAGGTGCCCCGCGCCAGCTCGTGGCTCCAGTTGGTGACCAGGCCGGGCTGGTCGAGCGGCGCGGCCGCCCACTGGAGGCCCGGCCCGTCGGACAGGGACAGGGTGGCGACGGGCTCTTCCGGGTCGCCTGCGGTCTTTCCGGCGGCGCCGAGGGTGCCGCGGCGGCTGAGGATCGAGGCCCACGCGTGGTGGCCGGCGTCCCAGTCGGCGGGGAGCTTCACGAAGGCTTCGACGGTGTAGCCGGTGCGGAAGGTCTTGCTGTTGAGCGGGGCGTCCTTGGCGGTCTGCAGATACGCGCCGTGCAGCGGGGGCTTGCCGCCGTCGAAGTAGAGGCTGCCGTGGCCCGGCTGGTCGGGGTGGTGGTCGGCGGACCAGCGCAGGGCGTCCGCCGGCGAGCCGGGAACGGGCCCCCGGGTCAGGTGGTTGCCGTGACCGGACAGGTCGTCGACCCGCAGGGCGGCGTCGGCCGGGGCGCCGTCCGAGTGCGGGCCGTCGAACCGCCAGTACGCGACGGCGCCGGGCACCAGCAGCTGCGCGGCGGGGCGGGGGCCGCGCGGGGTGACGGGTGCGAAGCCGGCGAAGCGCTGCTCGAAGTCCAGCGGCACGGAGAAGCTGTCCTGCGGCCCCGTGAGCTCGATCTCGCGGCGCTCCAGCTCGTTGAGCCCCTCGCCCGCGCGGCCGAGGATCCATGGGGAGACGGTCTCCACGTCGATGGTGTTCCTGGCGAGGTCGAAGCGGTAGAGGCGGATCATCGCGCTGCCGCCGTAGTAGCGGTTCTGGTAGTTGGTGATGTGCAGATGCACGTCATGGCCCGCCGCGTTCTTTCGCGTGGTGCGGGCGGCGGGCCAGTAGTGACCGTTCAGGGTCAGGAAGATCTGGTCGTTCCCGGCGATCAGTTCGTCCCACAGGTGCCGGCCGTGCTCGGAGAAGTCGGCCTCGTCGCCGTCCCGGTCGGCGTACACGAGCTCGTGGGTGGTGAGGATGACCGGCCTCCTCGGGTGCTTCCGGATGACGTCCTGGGCCCAGGCGAGTCCGGCGGCTGACGGCCGCCAGTCGAGCGCGAGGACCAGCCACTCACGGCCCGCGGCGCGGAAGAGGTGGTACGTGTTGTAGCCGTCGGGTGTCGCTCCGCCGAAGGTGGGCAGCTTGCGCAGGCGCCGCGGGCCGAAGGCGTCCAGATAGGGGGTGGGGCCGCGCTGGTCGTCGGTCGACGAGTTGATGTCGTGGTTGCCCGCCAGGACGCTGTAACCGACGCGCCGCCGGTCGAGCAGCTCGAAGGCCTTGCTCAGCGGCCCGAACTCCTCCTTGAGTCCGTGCTCGGTGAGATCGCCCAGGTGGGACAGGAAGGCGATGTTCTCGTCGCGTCCGTGGTCGAGGATGTAGCGCAGGGACGCCTCGACGGGCGCGGCGTTGATGCTGGCGCCGTCGAAGAGGTACTGGGTGTTCGGCATGACGACCAGCGTGAAGCGGGGGCTGTCGGGGTCGGGACTCCGATTGGCAACGTTGTCAGCCGTCTCCTGTCGGGGCAGGGCGGCCGCGGAAGCGGCGGTGGTGAGCCCTCCGGCCGCTGCGGCCGCGGCGGCACCTGTGAGTCCGGTGACACGGAGGAACGTACGACGGCTGGCTCCGGTCGGGAGGGCACCGTCGGGCTGGTGGAGCGGACTGCACATGGAGGTCTCCGCGGGCGTTTCGTCGGGTGATCGCTGAGCACGCTAGGCGAAAGACTCGTGCACGACGGGGCCCGGGCGACGACCTCATGGCGAAGACTGCGTGAACGGGTGGGCGAAACGAAAGGGCCGCACG
>NZ_JAPVLS010000129.1:0-18812 GCF_027158125.1 Streptomyces sp. H39-C1 | reverse complement strand
CACCGACGCACCTCCTTCGCGGTCGGCCTCGCCGCTGCCGCCGCCCTCGCCGTGCTGCCCGGGTCGCCGGCACACGCCACCGAAACGACACCCGCCACCGCCACCTCCAGTGCCCCGACTGTCCCGCCTGCCGCCGACGCGACCACCCCGACCGGCCCCACCTGCTGGTTCGGCGCCTGCTACGACTACGTCTACGGCCGCCAGACCACCGACACCGCCGGCGCGGCGGTCCGGATGGAGATCTCAGATCCTGAGGTCAACCCCACACAGATCGGCGAACATTCCCTTCAGGAGCTCGCCCTGCAGGACACCAACCGGGTCTCCACCGTCGAGGTCGGCTGGACCGTCGACCCCCAGCTCAACGGCGACAGCAAACCGCACCTGTTCGTCTACCACTGGGTCGACGGCCAGACGTCCTGTTACAACGGCTGTGGCTTCGTCCCCGTGTCCACCAAGTTCACCGCCGGGATGGCCCTGCGCCCCGGCCATGCTGCCGACTTCGCGATCCGCAACATCGGCGGCGACTGGTGGATCTCCTACGACCACCACGACGTCGGATACTTCCCCGGCTCCTTGTGGAAGGGCACCTACTCCCGGGCCCAGGTCGTCACCGCCTTCGGCGAAGTCGCCGCCAACACCGCCGACGTCCCCTCCTGTACCGACATGGGCAACGGACGACCTGGCGCCTCCCCCCGCGCCTCATGGATATCCGACTACCGCCTGTACAAGGCCGCGGACAAGCCTCGTTTCACCGTGAGCGCCAGCAGCCCCCAGCTCTACACCTACGGCAAGGCCAAGGCCACCTCCTTCCGCCTCGGCGGGTCCGGCAGCGGCCGGTGCTGAAGACCGCGGTGACCGCCGACGGTCACAGCACCCGCTGACAACCGCGGCACACCGCAAGCCGCGGGGCCGGTGCTCACATCCCGTCAACCGGCCCCGCACCCCGCCCACCCCGTACCGCAACCAACCCACGTGCCGCACATAGGGGATCAGCCAATGGATGCATCCGCCCCCGCCGCCCCGCGATGCCACTGCGGGCAGGCACTGCACCGCTGCTCCGGCTGCGCGGCATGGCGCTGCGAGCACTGCGAGCCCTATCAGTCCGACGACTGCGGCACGTCAGTGCCCGCGAAGGCGTATCCGAGCAGCAGCGCATCACCCCTCGGCCCGGGTGGAGCCACATTCGTCGTCATCGGCGCAACCAGCCTGGCCAGGCGGGTCTGCGCGGCACTGGGCCGGCACCGCACACGCCACCTTCCCGAACCGGACGACCATGAACTCGCGCAAGCCACCGCCGACGGGCCGCCAGGTGTCGCCGTCCTCGTCCACGATGACGTATCCGCTCTGCGCTACGCCCTCGCGGTCCGCCACGTGCACCCCGACGTGCCGCTCGTGGTCTGCGTATTCGACCGCACCATCGCCGAGCAGCTGCGGACCCTCCTGCACCGGTGCACCGTACTGTCCCCCGCCGAACTCCTCGCGCCGACCTTGGCAGGACTGTGCGCGGACCCCGCGACCCTCGCCCTGCTCCGAACCGACCGCCGCACCACCACCGCGGTACGCCGGCAACACGCCACTGTCGTCCGCACGCCCTGGCGGGACAGCTCAGCCGCCCGGCGCCAGGCTCTTGTCGGGCGCCTGAGCGGACAACTACGCCCTCACGACACCGATGCCCGCCTGCTCCTCGGTGGCCTGGCCGGCATCGCCACCGTCCTCGGACTGGACTGGGCCTGGTCGACCATCGGCTTCCACGAACCCGCCGCGTACGCCCTTGCCGCGGCCGCACGCGTCATCGCCGGTGTCGGCCCTGCCCCTGACCACCGCGGTCACACCGCCTACCAGATGGTCTCCACCGCGATGATGCTCACCACCGTCGGCCTCACCGCCCTGCTCACCGCCGGCCTCGTCAACCGCATGAGCGGCTCCCGGCACGTCGGCATCCTCGGCCCGCGGGCCGTACCGCGCTCCGGTCACGTCCTGGTGGTCGGCCTGGGGCAGGTCGGCATCCGCCTGTGCCACACCCTGCTGCAACTGGGTATCCCCGTCGTCGGCATCGAACGCAACCCCACCGCGGCCAATCTGCGCCTGGCCCGCTCCCTGGGCATACCCGTCGTTCTGGCCCACGCCGAGGACCGCAGTGTCCTGCAGCGCCTCGGACTGCGCCGTGCCCGCGCCCTGGCCGCGATGGGATCCGACGAGCGCGACAACGTCGCGGTCGCCGTCGCCGCTCATGGCGCCGCGCCCGGCATCCGCGTCGTACTGCGGGCAGGCGAGAACGAAGCCATAGCGGAGACCCGGTCCCTGCTGCCGCTCGGTCACACCCGCGACATCACCAGGGCCAGCGCCGTCTTCGTCATCTCCCACCTCACCGGCAAGCAACCGCGTCTGGTCGTGTCCGACACCGACTGCGACTATCTGGACCTTCCCGGCCAGGGCCTCGTCGCCCGCCCACTCCCCGGCCGCCTCCACTGCGGTCACCCACCCGAGCCCATGCCCACGACCCCACCGGGAGAACACCGGTGACCGACACCGAACCGCGCACCGCGACGGCAGGGCACCGCTCGCGGGTCGGCGGCGGGGAGATTGCCGATGCCGCGGGACCCTCAGTGTGTCTCTACCCAGCCGTGTTGGATGGCGTGACCGCCAAGTTGCATCCGGGTCCGTACTCCGGCTATGTCCATGAGGTGGCGCAGCCGTCGGTGCAGCGTGCGCGGTGACAGACCAAGCTGTGTCGCGGCCGTCGGGTCGGTCAGGCCGGCCAGCAGTAGCGCGAGGATCCTTCGGTCGAGGTCGGTCGGGCCGTCCGCAGCGTGCTCGATGGTGGTTTCGGATTCTCCGGTGCCCGACAGCTGGAGCGGGTGGGCGGTGCGCCATACCGTCTCGAACAGCGCGTCCAGGGCATCCAACAGGCCGCTGCGGTGCAGCAGCACCGCGCCGGGCTCTCCGGCCGGTGTGACCGCGAGCGGGACAAGGCCGAGGTCGGTGTCGGCCAGCACGAGTTTCATCGGCAGCTGGTCGGCGACCCGCAGTTGCACACCGTTGTGCAGTGAATCGATCGCATCGGTGATGATGCCCGGCTCCGCCAGCACCGCCCGGTCCAGCACCGCCCGGAAGTGCACGCCGCGGCGGATGGCCACCGGTTCGGCGGTGTTCTCGTCCGGCGGTACGGCCACGAACGGTGCGGTGATGAAGGTGCGGACCTGTGTGCGAGCTGCCTGCTGCACCTGTAGGAACCGATGCCGGATGGCGTCGACGCCCGTGACGACCTCGATCAGATCGTTGATGCTGCTCCCGGTCATCGCCGCCCGGTGTTCCTCGGCGAAGGTCACCAGTGCCTGCTCGGCCACGCGCAACCCGTCTCGGCGCTGGCTGATGAGAGCGCCGAGCGCCATGGCCGGCGGCGCGGTGGTGAACCGCTCATCCGCCGACCCGATCACCAGTCCCCACTCGACCAGGCGGGACAAAGCCTTGTCGACGTGGGCCCGCGATACGACGAGCAGATCCGACAGCAGCGTCGCGGTGGAGTCCGGCCGCCCGAGCAGGGCTCGGTAGACGCGCTCGTCATCGGGTTCGAGGCCCAGAACATCCAGCATCGGCGACCAACTCGCTTTCCCTTGCAGCAGCGGGGAGAGTATGCGCCATGGTGGCAAGCCGTGAATAGTCCCTGCTGGGAGCAGGTGTGACGGGAAGGGCCCCGGGGAGTCGCCTCCCCGGGGCCCGACAGTACGACTCATCGCAGGCCGTACGCCCGGATGATCTCGTTCTTGACGCTGAAACCGCTGTCCGTCCCAGCGCTCGCGCGGACCGAGATGAAGCCGCCGGGCTTCTTCGCCGTCCTGAACGAACCCTTCCAGTAGCCGCCGGCGACCTTGGTCAGTGTCACCTTCTGCCAGGTGGCTCCGTCGTCGTACGAGACGTCCAGCGTCACCTTGGTGACGGTGCCCGGCACGGTGCCGAGGTCCATCGACACCGGCTTGAGCGCGATCTGCTGGGTCGCGTCGGCCCTGACGTCGCCGTGCAGGTCCGACGCCAGCTGGTAGTTCAGGTTCAGCACCGAGAATCGCTCGAAGAAGTCCGAGTCGACCGTGTCGGACATGAAGGTCCACTCGGAGTGTGTGCGCGTCGACAGCCGGAAGACGTCACCAGGCCGCTCCGCGTCGAGGACGGCGCGAAAGGGGAGGTTGCCCGCCGGCACCTCCACCCACTGCATGTCTCCGCTGTTCGGGTTGTCGTGGATCAGCGTGTTGCCCTGGAAGACCTGCAGGTGGGACGGTGTCTCACCCCACGGCAGGTAGCCCCCCAGCCGCATGTTGTCGCTGGCGGAGGCCCACGCCTGCACGTTCCAGGTCATGTAGTTCTGGCAACGGGAGTTGTACACACCGAAGGACTCGCCCTGGCCGGGCCGGGTCGCCGGAGCGAACCAGTTCAGACGGGTGGTGCTGCCCTTGGCATACGTGTTGTCGCCCGACACCATCGACCAGGGCAGGGCTCCGTCGACGCCCTGAGTGTGGAACTCTCTCCAGACCTGGCCCGGGGTCACCCATTCGGTGCGGGTGCCTGGGTGCCACTCGAGCTCGGGGAGGTTGAACGACGGGCTCAGTGTGAAGTCGGACCTGTAGCCTTCCGCCACTCCGCCGTCCGTGGCCGAGTAGTAGCGGGCATCGATCCGGGCGAGGTCACTCTTGGTCGGCTTGTAGACCAGGGCCCGGTCCGGCACCTGGCCGGGGTAGTCCCGGGTCAGGTCGTAGACGAACGGCGTGTACTGGGTCTGCTGTGCGGTCAGCTTCAAGATGCCGGCCTTGGCCATCGGGACAAGGGACTTGCCCGCGTCGCGGTGCACGGTGGCGACCGGGATGGTCGACTCACCGACGTACTCCATCAGGGCACCGACACCGTCGTTGACCACGATCAGCGCCTTCGCACCGGCCGCGACCGCGGCCTGGGTGCGTTCCTGCGGCGTGACCTCGTCGCTGCGGTTGATGACGACGACCTTGCCCTTGGCCCTCACCTTCCCGTAGGCGGCCGCCGCGCCGTTGCCCGCGTAAACGGCGTCCAGCCTGTCCGTGGCGGTGCCCAGGGCGCTGCCCGCCTGCACCAGTGCCTCGAAGCTGAGCCGGCCACCCAGCGTGCTCAGGCTGAGTCGCGGCTCGCCTTTGCGCCAGCGGGTGGTCAGCATGAACTCGCCCTGCGTCATCGGCTTCGTCGGCGCGACGTAGACGTCGTCGTACGTCGGCGGCAGCACGTACGCGCTGCGGTAGTCCATGAACGGGTCGAGTCCCTTGTAGTGGACGTTGAAGTCGACCTTGCGCTGGCGGTCCTCGGTGCGCTGCGGCGCCTCGGTCTGCAGCAGGCGTGCCCTGCTCGCGTCCAGAACCACGTTCGCGGAGCGGTCCTTGAGCACGGTCTCCGGGGCGACCAGCACGGCCAGACCCGAGCGGTCCGCCTTCTCGCCCGCCACGTCGACGTAACCCGCGACGGTGTACAGGCCGGGTGCCATGCGCATGGTGGTCGAGCCGTCGACGTAGACCGTCCACGGCCAGAAGTCGCCGGCCAGGTTGATTCCGACCCAGCCGGCGGCGGGCTTGCCGTCCCGGCCGACCAGCTTGATGTTCAGGTCGTAGCGCTCCTCCTCCTTGAGCAGTGCCACGGACGTGCGGGTCACCGGCTTCCCGGTGGTCGCATCGGTACCTGTCACGTATCCGACGTGCCGGCCTGCCGAGGCGGCTTGCGGGTCACCGGTCACCGGGACGGCGGCAGTACCGCCCGCCGGGACGGTCACCTTGGTCGCTCCCAGCGCGAACGGGCCGCCGTCATTGGTCAGCGCCAGGTTCAGCGTGACCTCGGTGGAACCGGCGTTGGTGAAGGTCAGGTCCTTCGTGACGGCGACGTCGCTCGGCTCGTGCGGCCATGTGTAGTTGCCGAAGAAGAGCGATCCGGTGCCGCGGACCGTGGTTCGCACGGCGGCGGCCACGTCGACACGGCCGGTGCCGACCTCGTACGGCGAGTACCCGCCGTCCAGGCCCTTCGCGGTGCTCATCAGGTGTTCCTTGAGCTGCGCGCCGGTCCAGTCCGGGTGCTGCTGGGCCAGGATCGCCGCCGCGCCGACCACGTGCGGGGTGGCCATCGAGGTGCCGCTGAGGGTGCGGTAAAGGCCCGCACCACCGTCGGTCATGTCCTGCGAGCGGGCCGCGGTGATGTCCACGCCGGGCGCCGCGATGTCCGGCTTCATGCCGCCGGAGTTGGCCAGCGGGCCGGTGCTGGAGAAGGACGCGAGCTGGTCCTGCTTGTCCGTGGCGGCCACGGTCAGCGCCGAGGCGGCCGCGCCCGGGGAGGAGATGCTCTCCGGGCCCGCGTTGCCGGCGGCGATGACGAACAGAGTGCCGTACTGCGCGGACAGCGCGTCGACCTCCTGCGACATCGGGTCGCTGCCGTCCGTCGGGTAGGAGTCGCCGAGGCTCATGTTGACGACGTCCGCACCGAACTCGGCGGCCCACTGCATGCCGGCCATGACCCAGGAGTCCTGGCCGGAGCCCTCCGCGCCGCCGAGCACCTTCCCGACGAACAGGTCGGCACTCGGGGCAACGCCCTTGTAGTCGCCTCCCGAGGCGGCGCCCGAACCGACGATCGTGCTGGCCACATGTGTGCCGTGCCCGTTGACGTCGGTGACGGCCTCACCCGGCACAAAGCTGACCGTACCGTCGATCAGACCGGCGAAGTCGGGGTGGTTGACGTCGATGCCGGTGTCGAGCAGTGCGACCTTGACGCCCTTGCCGGTGTACCCGGCCGCCCAGGCCTCGGGCGCGCCGATCAGCGGCACGCTCTCCTTCAGGTTGACCTTCACGCGGCCGTCGAGCCACAGCTTCGCCACGCCCGCGCCCAACGTCGCGCTGCCCTGCGGCGCGACGGTGGTCCAGAAGGTGCGGGCCTGCCGCTTCTCGGTGCTGAGGGCGGCGCCGTGGATGCCCTTGAGCTTTCGGGTCAGCTTGCTGCCGCGGGGGGCTGTCGGCTCAACGGCCGAGCGAGACTTCGGCTGGGTGTAGGTCGCGATCAGGGGCACCGCGGCCGACTTCGCGTCGTCGTAGCCCATCTCGATCAGGTCGGTGACGTTGAACAGCCGCCGGTCCAGCTTGTCCATGCCCAACAGCGGCACCACCTCGTCCGGAATGACGAACAGGTCGCCCTTGATTTCCTGGATCTTTACGCCGCCGACGGCGCTGTCCGGCCGGTCGACGTCGGCGGTCTGCTTGCCGTCGGCCATCGTGGTGACCGTGACGATGTCGCCAGTGACCAGGGTGACCTTGTGGGTCGCCGAGGGCTTGGCGGGAACGGTGGGCTTGCTCGGAGCGGCCTGTGCGGGCGCTTGCATTACCGCGAGCCCCGACGCCAGCAGCGGCACCGCGGTGACGGCCGCGATCAGCTGCCAGCGCCTGCGGCGGAAGGCGGAATGTTGCGAGAGGGAGGACATGCCATGGGTCTATCGGCCGGTATCGACGACGTGAAGGCCCGATGGCGGCAAGTCCTCGCCATGGCAAAGACTTGTCGGCCGTAAATCGCGCGAATCTTGGCAAGACCGCACTTTCCGCACGTGGTCAGTCAGTCGGCGGTTGCAGCACGAAGCCCTTGTCGACCGCTCGCGGCCCGGTGACGAGCGCCACGTGCAGGTCGAGAACACCGTCCGGGCGGTACCGGCCCACGGCCGATCCGCCGCACAGCGTGACCCTGTGGGGCTCGGAATGGGGCAACGGTGTCGCTGATCCAGGAGACCTGCTCGTTCCCGGCGGGACGGTGGTGATCGACGACTTCACTCCGGCCACTTCCTGGCCGCCGCATTTCAATGGAGCGCCGGACCATCCCCGCATCCATTGGCTGACGCATCCTCAACTCCGCGCGGTTGAGGTGCGTATCGCTGCGGATCTCTCCGCAGTTGTCGGCACCCGGCTGTACGCGCCCGGGAAGTACTGATCACGATCGATTCCGGAGGATCGTGCAGGCCGCGGCAGGACGACTTGGGTGAGTCCGCACCATTCGCAGACGGCGCGGAACCGCCGGTTTCCAGCCATGATCCGAAGCCGCTCTATCTGATGAAAGGCCCCGCCCACTAAGCGATTCCTCAGATCTCCAACGCCCGGAACCTGCGCGCAGTTCTTGGATGCGGCGGGTGAAGCATGCGGGTTACGAGTTGGTGGTTGGGCTTCCACCGGACCCGGCAAGTTGACGAAGGCTGTCGGTCGCACGGGCTCGCGCATGAGCTTCTCGACCTTGGCGGCCCTGCGGTGTCTTCGCTGCCCCTTGATCGTTGACCAGCACCGGAACGGCGTACTTGTTAGCAGGGTGAGGTCGGTGGAAACGCAGGTTCGTCTACGGATGAGCGGTGTGTGCAAGGCGTACGGCAGGCGTGCGGTGTTGCGTGGAGTCGATTTGGAGGTTTTTCCCGGGACGTTGACGGGCGTGGTCGGTGAGAACGGTGCCGGCAAGAGCACTCTGCTGCAGATCGCTGTGGGACGGACGGTTGCTGACGCCGGGCGGGTCGAGCGGTTCGGAGCCGTCGGATTCTGCCCTCAGCGGGCCGTGGTGAACGACATGCTCACCGTCGATCAGCATCTGCGGCTCTTCCAGATCGCTCACCGACAGACGAACCTACGTCCCGCGTATGAGTTGATGGACGTTTTGGCGTTCGCCGACTGCCGACGCCGACGCGCTGGCGAGTTGAGCGGCGGAACGCGGCAGAAGTTGAACCTCACTCTCGCGTTGATGCACGAGCCGGCGTTGCTAGTGCTGGACGAGCCGTATCAGGGCTTCGATTGGGACACCCACCAGAGGTTTTGGGAACTGGCAGGACATCTGCGCGCCCAAGGCCGCTCCGTGGTCGTGGTTTCCCACATTCCCGATGACCTGCGGCACTTCGACGCGGTGTACCAGCTGTGCGACGGGCTGCTTGAAGAGAGGGTAGCGGCGCTGTGACCCGTGCCTGGGCTGCCTATGCGGTGGCCTTGCAGTTCGCCGTGCTGAGTCTTGTTCGCGACCGACTCGCCCTGCTCATGGCGGTGTTCTTCGTTCCCGTGTGGATCTGGGTAGTCAAAGTGACCGCGTATCCCACTGCGGTCGTCTTTTACTTGCGGGCGGTGGGCACCGAGGCTTCCAGCACCATCGACAGGATCTTTCAAATCAGCAGCGCTCTGCACGCGCTCACAGTGATCTGCGGTTTCATGATGTTCCGGGCGACGTTCACGGCCCGGGACATGGACGAACGCCTGGTGCTGGCGGGCTATCCCCGCCCGCAACTGGTGCTCGCCAAGGTCACCACCTTGACTGGAGCATCCGTGGTGCTGTCCCTGTACGCGACCGTGCTGCTACGACTGTCGTGGCCCGTCCTGCAGCCCGCACCTTTGTGCGCTGGTCTGGCCACCGCGGCCCTCGCTTACGGCGGCCTCGGCATCCTGGCGGGCTCGTTGGTGCGCGGGGAGTTGGAGGGGTTCTTCCTCATCGTCATGACGACGTTCCTCGACACCAGCCTGCAGAACCCCGTCACCAACCCCCACGCCCAGCAGACCGGCCTGGGGGCCTACCGCTCTACGGGCCGGCTCAGGCGGTCAACGCCGCAGCCCTCACCCATACCGATCCCGGCTGGACGGCAGCGCGGGCCCTGGTCTGGTGCGCCCTGTCCTGCGCCGCGGGAATGCTGGCCTTCTACTACAAGACCCGCTCGTTCGGCCATCGCACACCCACGGCGCCGAGCGGTGCGGCGGGGGCCGAAGCGGCCATTCGGGCGGTACGCGGATGATCAGCGAACACGAGACTGTCATCGTGGGCGGCGGGTTCAGCGGCATCGGCATGGCCATCAAGCTGTGCCTGGCCGGGCTACGCGACTTCCTTGTCCTGGAGAAGGGCGAAGATGTAGGAGGGGTCTGGCGCGACCACACCTACCCCGGCTGCGGGGCCGACGTGCCGGCCACCTTCTACTCATTCTCCTTCACCCCTCACCACCCCTGGTCCTCCACCTACCCCCCGCAAGAAGAGATCTGGGCCTACCTGCGGCAATGCGTGCGGGACTTCGGCATCAAAGAGCACATCGCCTACCGGCGCGAGATGCTCACAGCTGCCTTCGACAAGGACACCCAGCGCTGGACCCTCCACACCGCACACGGTCAATACCGGACACGGTTTTTGATCCTGGCCACCGGCGGACTGAGCAAACCGCTCATGCCGAACCTCGACTCCTTCACCGGGACGGCGTTCCACACCTCCCAGTGGGATCACACGTGCGAGCTGCAGGGCAAACGGGTCGCGGTGATCGGAACGGGCGCCAGCGCCATTCGAGTCGTACCCCACATCGCCATCCAGGCAGCCCAGTTGAACGTCTTCCAACGCACACCGGCCTGGATCCTGCCCCGGTTGCAACGCACCCACCGTCTCTGGGAACAGGGGCTCACCCGGCGCCTGCCAGGACTGCAGCGGCTTCGCCGGGCCGCGGCCTACTGGAGCCTGGAAGTCCGCGGTCCGGTCATGTACGCCCTGCCCCGTCTGGGCCGGCTGGCAGAAGCCGTCGCACGCCGGCACCTGCACCGGCACGTGCACGCCCCGGACGTGCGAAAGGCGCTGACCCCGCTTTATCGCATCGGCTGCAAGCGCATCCTGCTCTCCAGTGACTTTCTGCCCGCACTGCGCCAGCCCCACGTGCGCGCCGTCAGCGAGCCGATCAGCGAGATCCGCGGACACGAGATCGTCACCCAAGACGGCACACGGCACCCGACGGACGTGATCATCTGCGCGACCCGGTACGACGTCATCGACGAATACGCCCGGCTGGACATCACTGGTACCCACGGACGCAATCTGGCACAGGTGTGGAGCACCGGACTGAGCTCCTACCTCGGGGTGAACGTGGCCGGCTTTCCCAACATGTTCCTCCTGCTTGGCCCCTACTCCGCTGCCGGACACACCTCGGTGCTGTTCATGGCTGAAGCCCAGATGCACTACATCCTGCGCTGCCTGCGTCTCCTGGACAGGACCGGAGCCCGCTCCCTGGATGTGCGGGCCGACGCACAGCAACGCTTCGAGGACGACATCCAACGCCGCTCACGCCGCAGCGTATGGACCACCGGCGGCTGCGACAGCTGGTACCTCGACCGCACCGGCACCAACCGCGTCATGTGGCCGAAGTCCACCGTCGCGTACTGGCTGCGCACCCGCTCCCCCCGCCGCGGCCACTACCACCTGCACCAGGAGAATTGATAGTGCCCGCCTTCCCCGCCCCCGCCGTCGCACTCGTCACCGGCGGCGCCTCCGGCATCGGCCTGGCCCTGTGCGACGCACTCACCCACCGCGGGATCACCGTAGTTTCCGCGGACCTGCACCCCGGCCCCGACGGCCCCCGACGGGAATCACTCGTTCTCGACGTCACCGACCCCGACGCCGTCACCCGCACCTACCAGGGCGTCTTCGAGCGCCACGGCCGCCTGGACATGGTCTTCAACAACGCCGGCATCGTCACCTGTGGTGCCACCGAAACACTCAGCCTCGCCCACTGGCAACGCGCCATGGACGTCAACTTCTTCGGCGTCGTGCACGGCGTCCGCGCCTGCTACACCCTGATGATCGAACAGGGGCACGGCCAGATCATCAACACCGCATCCATCGCCGGCCGCGTCGCCATCGGCGGGCTCAGCCCCTACATCGCCAGCAAACACGCCGTCGTCGGCATGAGCCTGGGACTTCGCGCCGAGGCCGCCCGGTACAACATCCGCGTCAACGTCGTGTGCCCCAGCCTGGTCGATACCCCCATCCTCGACCACCTCAACCCGGACCTGCCCGCAACAGCCCTCGCAGCCGACGCAAAAACCCTCATACGCACCCTGCACCCCTGGCCCTACCCACCCGAACGCCTGGCTCAGCACATCCTCACCCGCCTCACCCGCAATAAAGCCGTCATCATCGCCCCCGCCCGCGCACGCGCCTACGATCGCCTCAACCGGCACGCACCCCGCCTCGCCGACAAGCTCAACCACATGCTCACAGCACGCGCCCTCAGCACCGCTGCTCACGCAGCCCTACCTGCCGACCCGAAGCGTGCTGTCACGACAGCGACTGACCCTGCGCACCAGGCCCAGATGTCGTGCCGCCGCCTGGGGTGACCTTCGCGCCGTCATGTCCGTCACTGAGGCGTAGCGCCTGGTGCGCTCTCGATGCCATGGCGGTCGGCGGCGGCCCGGGCGGGGCGCCACCGACAAGCGGCGGCCACATAGCCAAGGATCGTCGGTTTGGGCAACCGGTGATCGTCGCGACCATGGAAGCTCACCACAACCACGAGCCTCCCGCAGAGAACACGAACCACGCAGCCCTATTGCAGCCCGCGAACTCAGAGTCGACTAACCCCGACAAACGCTCATCCGCCGGATGACCTTGCATGAGCCGTACCGGCCGCCCGGAGTTCTTCGCTCGGCGGGTGAGACGCCTCGTCATAAGCGTGATGGACGCCCAGGTGACGAGTGACTCAGCTCAGGTGCGCGTTCGTGGTCGCAGCAGTGCCGGAGGGCCCGTATAAGCACGACCGCACCAGCCGAGCGACCGCAACATAGACGACGATCGCCGGTTGGGGTAACCGGCGATCGTCGCGACCATTGAAGTTCACCCGAGCCCCCGACGAGCTTCCCGTGGAGCCCATACGAACCGCACAAACTCTGGCCTCGTGGCCATGCCCGGATCCTCGGTGCGTCACCGAGAGCGACCGCTCTTTTGAGTACGGCGGGCCGTTCTGCTCATCATCAGCCGACACGCCCTCTGCTCACCTCTCGCGGAAACCAGCGTTTCCGCAGGAGCCGGTGCTCACGAAAGCGCGCTCCCTACACGAGGTCTAGGATCCGCGACTTCCCTGATAATGAAGGCGCTTGGGTGACAACGGATTGGCAAATCCGCGATCCCGCTGACAATGACTACGTTCGGTAGCGGCCCTTCCTGAGGCTCCTTCGATCTCCGCTGAGTTCGCGCTGCCCGTCCTCCATGCCACCCCAACACGGCTGTGCGGAGCGCGGGCAGCACCGGGCGGTCAGCGACTCCTATCGGTTCGCTCCTGAGCCGTCAGATGACTCGCACACCTGAAGCCTGTGGTCCCCTGGGCCCCTGTGTGACGTCGAACTCGACGCGCTGGTTCTCCTCCAGCGATCGGTAGCCGTTGCTCTGAATCTCGGAGAAGTGGACGTAGACGTCTTTCCCCCCGTCGTCCACCGTGATGAACCCGAACCCCTTCTCACCGTCGAACCACTTCACCGTGCCCTGCGCCATGTCTGACTCCTCAAAGGTAGAAACGCGTCATCTCGGACAAACTACCCCCCAGGGCGGACTGCTCAAACAGCCAGAGGTCGGCCGCACGGCCGACGCGTACGAGGCTCGCCTCCCCGACTGAGCCAAGCACCAAATCGTCTACAGCCGGAAACCCCCGGCTGGTCAAACCGACCTTCGTCTCGACTACTGATGTGCCACCCGTAGTCACCAACCAGCTGACGGCCAAAGCCGATTGCGTACCAAAAGCTGACACATGCGGCGCTCGCGTAGCCCGAATTCCAGCGCTCTCGCAGGAACCATTGCGCGCGAAGTCGCGGACCCTACCCGAGGCCCTGACCCATGTCTGACGTGCAGATCACCCTGACCTACAGCCGGGACGCGGGCATCGTCGCCATCGCGTCAGGCGAACAGGACCGTCCCGCAACCACCACCAACGTGAGGAGAGCCCCGCCCCTTTGGACCCTGGCACCCACTTCGTCTTCGGCAGGGCACCCACGACGAACACGGCTTCGTCGCCTCCTTCACCCCCTCCGTGACCCCGCACCTCGCCGAATGGTTCCTGGCCTGCGAGCAGTTCGAGCCCGTCCCCCACCAGCCCAGGCTGTTCCGGCTCAGCAAACCCGAGCGTGACGGCCCCCGCCGCACACGCCAGGCTGTAAAGGATCTTCGCAGTCACGGATATGCCGTGCACGCCGACCTCTCCCTCGACCCTGCAACCCCGGTCAGCCCCCTGCGGCCCGCTTTGCCGGACGGGGTGCTGGAGCGCCGCAGCCGCCTCGCGCAGGCCGCCGCCGGCCGATCGCCGCAGCGCAGTCCGGCACCCCCCACGTCGCCGCCGTCGGCCTGGCCGATCCCGCCGAAGCCCACCTACGCACCGACCATCCACTGGGCGGTCCCGGGCGCCGGACGCCGCCGATGAACCGTGGCAGCAATCCGACCTCATCAACTGCGGGCAGGCCGCCGAGCCGAGGCCGACCGTCGCTGACCCCCGCCCACCAGGAGGAAACAATCCCGGACACTGCGGGTGCCGATTAACCATCCGCCCAGGCCGCGGTCTTGATCGCCGGTATCCACTGTGGCTGTCCCCCACCTCTGATGTCTTTACCCGCAGGGCGTCAGCGGCATCATGATCTGTCGTGCTGCTTCGTCTGGCCTACCTCGCCGCGACCAACGCCTTCGCCTTCCTGCGCCTGCTGCCGATGAGCGACCGCGACAAGGACATCGAGATCCTTGCCCTGCGACACCAGCTGCTGGTTCTACAGCGCCAGGTCGGCAAGCCCACCTTCACCGACACCGACCGCGCCATCCTCGCGGGCCTGCTCCACCACCTCCCTATGAACAAACTGCGCCAGCTCCTGCTGCTGGTACGCCCCGACACGATCATGCGCTGGCACCGCAACCTGCTCGAACGGCGCCATGCCGTATCCTGCGTGCCGAAGCGGCGTGGACGACCACCCACCGCCCGCTCGATCCGCGCCCTGGTCCTGCGCCTCGCCCGAGAGAACACTTCCTGGGGATACCGGCGCATCCACGGCGAGCTCGCAGCCCTGGGTATCAAGGTCACCGCCTCCACCGTCTGGGAAATCCTCAAGGAGCACGGCATCCCACCCGCGCCGCAACGACAGGACACCACCTGGGCCGACTTCCTGCGCAGCCAGGCACACGCTCTGCTCGCCTGCGACTTCTTCGAGACCCGCACCCTGATCGGGGCACACTTGTACGTCTTCGCGGTCATCGAGCACTCCACCCGGCGCATCCGGATCCTGGGTGTGACCGCACACCCCACCGCACAGTGGGTGGCCCAGCTCGGACGCAACCTCGTCATGGACCTCGAAGACGCAGGCAGCAACGCCCGCTTGCTGATTCGCGACCGCGACTCCAAGTTCACCGCCGCCTTCGACGCCATGCTCACCGACGCAGGACTCGAGACCGTCCGGAGCGGCATCCGAGTACCGCGCATGAACTCCACCATGGAGCGCTGGATCCAAACCTGCCGGCACGAACTCCTCGACCGAACCCTGATCTGGAACCACAGGCACCTTCTGCATGCGTCGCTCCACGAGTTCGAGACCTACTACAACCAACACCGAACCCACCGAACCCTGAGACAAGCAGCTCCACTCCGCCCGCTCCCCGAGCCAACCAGCGCGCCGGAACACGTCAGACACCTGGAGGTCCGCCGAAGAGACCGACTCGGCGGAATCCTCCACGAGTACCAACCTGCGCTTGACCAGGCCGGATGATTAATCGGCTCCCGCAGTGTGGAGGAGACGTTCCAGACCGAGAAGGGCCTGGCCGGCCTCGACAAACACCAGGTCCGCTGCTTCACGTCCTGGACCCGCTGGGTCACCCTGGCGATGCTCGCCCATGCCTCCCTCGCGGTCGTTCGAGCCGAGGAACACACCCGCGCAGCCAGTACCGGTGACCTGATCCCCCTGACCTGTAACGAGATCCAACACCTGTTCATCCACCTCACGGTCCAACACCGCCATGACCCAACACATCGCCTCCGCTGGTCCCACTGGCCAAGCCCGAGCACAAAGAAGTCACTATCAGCGACAAGCCGCCACCCAGACATGAAGATCGCGATCTACTGCTGGAGTACTTACTCCAGCAGTAGATCGTGATCACGGATGGGAAGGTCAAGCCCGGGGCGCTCCGAGGAACTGCAGCACGGCCAGGCCGCGGCAGTGGTCCGCGTCGACCACGGGCAGGTCAAGCTTGGCGAAGATGTTGTTGATGTGCTTCGCCACGGCGCTCTTGCTGACCACCAGCGCCTGCGCGATGCCGGCATTGGAGCGCCCCTCGGCCGACAGGCCGAGCACCTCCCGTTCGCGGGGGGTCAGCCGCGCGAGCGGGTCGCTGTCGCGCCGCCGCAGCAGCAGCAACTGGGCGACGACCTGCGGGTCCAGGGCCGTGCCCCGTCCGCCACTCGCCGGACCCCTCCACGAAGTCGGCGACATCGGCAACCCGCTGCTTGAGCAGGTAGCCCACACCGCTGCTGTTCGCAGACAGCAGGTCAGCCGCGTACCGCTCCTCCACGTACTGCGAAAGCAGCACTACCGGCGTCCCCGGCCAGCGCCGACGGATCTCCATCGCCGCCCGCACCCCCTCGTCGGTGAAGCCGGGCGGCATCCGGACGTCGATCAAGGCAAGTTCGGGCCGGTGCTCCGCCACTGCTGCCAACAGCCCCTCCGCGTCGCCGGCTTCTGCGGCGACCTGGAAGCCGCCCATCTCCAGCACCTTGATCAGGCCGACCCGCAACTACACCGAATCCTCGGCGATCACCGCGCGCACGGCAGCTCCGCGGTGATGGTGGTGGGCCCGCCAACGGGGCTGCTGACGTGGAAGGCCCCGTCGAGGGAGCCGACCCGCTTGGCCAGCCCGGTCAGCCCCGTGCCGGCGGCGGCGTCGGCACCGCCCAGCCCGTCGTCGGTAACGCGCACTCGCAGCACCTCGCCGACCTGATGGACTATCACCTCTGCACGCATCGCGTTGGCGTGCTTCGTTGCATTGGTCAGCGCCTCAGAGATCACGAAGTACGCAACCGACTCCACGTTGGGTGCCACCCGCTCCTCCAGATTGATCCGCAGCCGCACCGGCAGGGGCGTGCGGGCAGCCAGCCCGGACAACGCCGCGTCCAGACCTCGGTCTTCGAGCACGGCCGGGTGCAGCCCCCGCACCAGGTCATTCAGTTCGGCGATCGCCTCCTTCGCCTCCAGGTGCGCTCTCGCGATCACCTCGCGGGCATCACTCGGCAGGTCCGGGCGGGTGGCAATGGCCAGACCCAGGTTGACCGCGAGAGACACCAACCGCTGCTGGGTTCCGTCGTGCAGGTCGCGCTCGATCCGGCGGCGCTCCGCGTCGACGGCCTCGATCAAGTCGGTCCGGCTCACGGCCAGCTGATCGACCCGCTCCTGGAGCCGCTGCGCCCGGCTGGGCCCGAGCAGGCCCAACGCCAGCCGCGCCTCGGCCCGGGCTACTGCACGCGCGGTCCAGGGCAGGGCGCACAGGAGGAGGAGTCCAGCCGCTGTGTAAGCCGGCAGCTGGGTCAGGTAGCCGAACCAGTCCTGGCGGATTCCGGTTGGCAGCGCCCCTGACCAGGCGTAGGCGATGACGCCCGCCAGGCACGCCGCTGTCACCGCGAGCACCAGCAGCTCCAGCAGCGCGAGCAGCGGGCCCAGCAGGAGGTGGTAGCCGATCTTGCGCCAAGGCCGCGTCGCCGCGAGCCACCGGGCGGTCGAGGCCCACGTCCATTGTTCCGGCGCGGTGGGGGTGAGCCGGGGGACGTCCACACCGATGAGCACCCGGTAGCGAGCCCGCTGAACGGCCGTCAGCACCGGGGTGCCGAGCAGGACCAGGGCGGCCGACATGGAAACCGTAAGGAGCCAGTTCCCCGTCCTGGCGGTAGTCGTCGCCGCCCAGGCCCACACGGGCACCAGCGCCAGGTGCGGCAGCACACCAGCGGCAAGAAAGCCGCTGTCCCGCCGCGCCCGGAGGACCGTGCGTCTCAGTCCAGCTGGAATCGTCATGGCACGACGCTAGGGCACCGAAGGAGGACGGTGCCATGAAACCTGTACCCGATCTCATGGTGAACCTAGTACCAGCTGTAGATCTTGATCTTGGCCTGTGGGCGGACAGCATCTCGGGTCGGTAGGTCGGCTTCTGCTGGCTGCCGGCAGGTAGACCGGGCCCGGTGGAACAGGCACTATACCCCGGTGAGCATCGTCATCAAACTGTGCTTCAGCCTGCTAGACACATCAGCCCTGCCCCTAATAATCCAGCTGTAGATCGCGATCTTGCTGGTGAAGGCGGCTGGATGCCGAGAGGTTGGCTTGTGCTGACTGGCCGTCGCGCGTTGTCAGATGACGCTTCGGTCTCCGGTAGCAGTCAACTGCTGATCCGCCGCAACCCGAACACCGGCGAACTCGCCTTCTACCGCTGCTACTCGCCCATGCCGGTCCCGCTCACCACCTTGGTCCGGGTCGCCGGTGCGCGATGCGAGTGGAGGAGTTCTTCCAGTCCGGAAAGGGCTTGGCGGGCCTGGATGAGCACCAGGTCCGCCGCTATACCTCCTGGTCGCGGTGGGTCACCTTGGCCATGCTCGCGCACGCCTTCCTCGCGGTCGTACGCGCAGACGAACACAACCGTCAGCCTGCATCCGGAGATCTCGTACCGCTCACGAGCAACGAGATCCAGCGCCTGTTCATCGCTCTCGTGGTCCGCCCCATCCACCATGTCGCTCATCGGCTCGACTGGTCTCACTGGCGACGTCGCCACCAGGCTAGATCCCGAGCCAGCCACTACCGACGACAACCCGCCGAAGCGTGAAGATCACCATCTACAGCTGGAGTACTACGCAACAATGATGTACCGCCGTCTCAGCGGCATTTCTGTGGGTCCATTGAGTAGGGTCGGGGACTGGCGCGGTGGCTGACGCTCCGTTTCCAGTCCCCGCCGCTTCAAACCGTGCATGCAGTTCTCCCGCACACGGCTTTCCGACATCGTTCACCGGCTGGCATGCGCCGTCGCCC
>NZ_JAPVLS010000128.1:7581-19114 GCF_027158125.1 Streptomyces sp. H39-C1 | reverse complement strand
TTGCCGACGAAAACGACACCTCACCGACGACCGCCCCGCTGGGACCGCCCCAGCGGGGCGTCGCCGTCCTGGTTCGTCGGCACCGTGAACGCCGCCTTCGTCGGCATTTTCAGCGTCGGGCAACACCATGCCGCCCACCGCCCGGACGGCCAAGGTCAGCTCGTACGACGACGAAAAGGCCGTCAGCAGGTTCACCACCGCCACGACCAGCACCGTCGATACCAGCACCGGCCTGCGCGGCAGGCCCCGCATCAGCGCCGTCAGCGGAATGGCCGCGACAACGGAGCCCGCGGCGTAGATGGTCAGCAGCTGCCCGGCCGCGGAGTCGGAAACGTGCAGACCCTCACCCACCCGCGGCAGCAGACCTGCCGGCACGGTCTCCGTCAGCATCGTCAAGAATCCGGCCGTAGCCAGTGCGAGCAGAGCTCCCAGCGGAAGCCGGTCCTGCGTACCTGTCACCACAATGCCCCTTTTCCACGCCCCGATGACCGGGCCGGGGCCGCCTCAAGGGGCGCCCCGACCCCAGCTCATGCGGCGTTGTTGACGAAACGCGGCCCGTAGAACACCGGCACGCTCAAGTCCGTGTGCCGCTCCAGCGACCGGTACTCCCGCGGGTACAGCTCCCGCATCCGGCCGATCGCCTCCTGGGGGATCTCGCTGCGCATGATGTTGAAGCAGGACCGCACCCGCATCTGATCCATCTGCGCGACCGCGGCCCCCAGCGAGGGCCACCACGTCTCCACCGGCCCGTTCCACGACGTGTCCAGCGCCACCATCATCTGGGTGTACGCATCATCGAAGCCCTCCAACTCCTTGCGCACCTGCGGACCCTGAGGATCCAGCGCCAGCAGCGCCGCATAGCCGTCCTCCGGGACCGCCAGCGTGTTGATGACCACCGGCCAGACGATCTCCTCTCCTGTGAAGAAGTCACGCTCCGTCTCCCGGGAGATCACCGCCCCCGCTGCGCCCGCATACCGCCGCCCATAGCGCAGCTCAGCGAAACGCGCGTAATGGGAGCCCTCCTTCTGGAAGTCCTCCCGCTGCGTCTCCACCGACCCCGCCCCGGTGCCCTCGCCCTGCTCCATGATGAGATCCAGGCCCTGCAGCAGCCGGCTCACCGGATCCGGGTCATCAGCAGCGAACGTGAGGTAGCCGAGATTCCCGCCCACCTGGTTGGCCGGGCCGCCCTCGCGCACCGCCCGCTCCACCGCACCCGCGTTGACCACGATCGCCGCGCGGATCGCCTCATAGAAGGAGCCGATCGTCGGATACGCGGATCCGCGCTGACGCCCGTTGAGCATGAACTCCGGCGCCTCCAGCCGCATGAACGACTCCAGGCTCGCGTTCGACAGCTTCGCCAGCCGCAGCCGCAGATCCGGAGCGACACCCCCCGGCAGCCCGCCCGTTCCGGGAAACTCCGGCGCCAGCCCCTGAATGTTGGGACTGCCGCCGAGCGCCGCCACCATGTTGGACGCGATGGCCATGTGGACCATCTCCTCCATCAGGACACTGCGAATCGTGTTGTACGACGGATAGTTCTGCACTTCGAGCGAGTACATGGCGGCGCAGTACAGCGGCATCGTGGCGTGCTCGAGGGCGACCGCGGTCTGCAGCGCTCCGCGGATCCAGTTGATGTCGCGCAGGGCGATGGGCGTGGGCATGTGACGGCTCCCGGGATCAGTGGCGTGGAGTGATCAGGCGGCGTTCTCATCCAGCGGCGGGTAGAGCATCGGCTGGAAGAAGTCCTGGAAGGACTCCTCCAGCTCCGGGTGCTGGTAGAACACCGGACCGGTCTCCTCGAAGATCGCGTCGCCGATGCCGCCCATCGTGTCGAACATCATCGACACGATCGTTCCGACCTCACGGCCGAAGTAGTGGGCGACCATGGCCACCGCCCCGCCGTTGACACCGTAGGAACCGGTGAACGTCCAGATCCGCGAGGTCAGGTTCGACACCCACATCCGCCGGGCGACGGGGACGTTGAAACCTTCCTCACGCATGCCCCTCGCGATGGCGGCGACCGAGGTGAGCTGCTCGTCGTTGACGATTCCCGCACGGGCCAGCGCCCCCACCCCGGAGCAATTCGCGGCAATGATCTTCCCAGCCTCGTGGTGCCGGCGGATCAGCTTCATGACCCGGTCGTTGGTCAGCAGCGCGCCCGATCCGACGCCGCCGGGGATGTACAGGATGTCGAAGAGCTCGTCGTCGTTGAGCACGGAGTCCGCGACGACGTTGGTGCCCATCTGCATCTTGATGACGCCCGGCTCCAACGCCACCAGCCGCACATCCAGATCGCGGTTCGCGGCCTCACGCTGCCACGGGGCGATCTGCCCCGAAGTGACCATCGCCGTCCCCTTGAAGATCTCCAAGGGGGTGATGGTGTCCTGCTCCGAGCAGGCCTCGTAACCCAGCACGCCAATGGAATTGATCTGCGGTGTCACGCTGTCAAGCGCCTTGCTCGGACGGCCCTGAGCGGAGGTAGGGGTGCTCACAGTGCGTCTCCTTCATCGAAATGGGAAGAGGACCAACCGGGCATTTTCTGCGGGTGTTGGAACTCCTGACAAGGAGACTGCCAAGCCCACACGCCCCCATCAAATAAGGAATCCAACAGGCGGCTATCACGATCACCGCGCCCCATGCCCCCCTTATGGGGGCCATGCCTCCCGCTATTTGGATCGCCCGCCGTATGCCCCTAGCGTCCTGCTCAGACCGGGAACGCGACCAGTGACGAAGAGGCAGAATGTCTGAGACGACGCAGCACATCGCGCAGATGTCTGATCTGATGGTGCGAATCGACCCCGGACCGCGCGATTTCTCCGCCCTGAACGAGGCCATCAGGAAAGGGTCCCGCACAGGCAACGAGAACCCGAACGAGGACCACCACCTCAACCAGATCATTCCCAAGCCCTGGGGCATGGAATACCGGATTTACACGGACGACTTCATCGACGTATGGAACCTGAAGATCAACGAGGGTGAATCCACGTCCATGCACGTCCACCCGCGGAAGCTGACCTACCTCCTGTGCCTTGCCGGCCAAGGCGTCACGGACACGCTCTCCGGCGCCATACCCGTCGGCCCGGGCACCATCCTGCGCATCGGCGGCGGCGCCTTCCACTCCAGCAAGAGCATCGGGCCCGGACCGCTGTGGCTGGCCGAGGTGGAGACCCCCCGCAACAAGTACGACCTGATCCGCCTGCGGGACAACTACGACCGCCAGGGCACCGCCTACGAACAGGAGCACGTGGAGGTCCCCGACCTCCCGGCCACGGCCGTCACCTACCTCCCGCAGGCCAAACTGCGCGACCGCTCACCCGACGGCGACTTCGCCTTCCGCATCCGCTCCGGCGCCGACATCTTCTACCGGCGCCAGCCGAGCGACCTCTTCCACATCCCGCTCGGGCTCACAGGCGTGGTCACCGGCGAGATCGACATCCTCGCCCCCGCCCAGGGCGACACCCGCCGCACCGCCCTGGACCAGTACTACCTCTCCCTCGCCCTCGACTAAGGAGCTGCCACCATGCCCAGCGCTGTCATCATCACCGGCCCCGGATTCCAGGACCATGACGTCGTCTACAGCTACTACCGGCTCCAGGAGGAGGGGTGGAACGTCGACATCGCCACCAAGAACGGCGCCGACGTCATCGGCAAGTACGGCATACCCCTGCCCATGGACAAGACGGCCCGCCCTCTCATCCCCTTCGACCAGCTCAACGCGGACCACTACGACGCGGTGATCCTCACAGGCGGCCACGAAGCCCCCGACCGCGTCCGCCAGGACACCCACGTCCTGGACTTCGTACGGGCCATGGACAGCGCCCAGAAGGTCATCGCCGGCCTCTGCCACGGCCCGTGGATCATGGTCAGCGCCGGCGTCCTCAAGGGCCGCCGCGCCTGCGCCTACATCGGCCTGCGCGACGACGTCATCAACGCCGGCGCCGACGTCGTGGACTCCGACGTCATCGTCGACGGCCACATCATCACCTGCTCCTACTACGCCTACGTAGGCCGCTTCATGCAGCAGGTCTTCGAAACCGTCGCCGCCCGGCAACCAGCAGCCGCCTGACCGCACCGGCGCCCAGACACGCAGGGGGCGGGCGTCCATCGCCCCCGGTCCGACACCCGCCCCTTGCGTCCCCCATGGAGAAACTCCCATGCTGATACTCGACTTTGACGGCGTGATAGCCGACGCCTTCACCGAATGCGCTGTCGTCACCTACTACGCCGACCACGAGCCGGCCGCGGTAGCCGACAAACCCCTGGCCACCCTCGCCGCCAACCTTCCCGCCGGGTTCCTGCAACGCTTCCGGCTGGTGCGCACCCACGCCCGCCTCCTGCAGGACTTCATGGTCGCCCGCAACCCGGCCGCCGAGGCCATCACGTCCGTCGACGACTACGAGGCCCTGCTCGAGAGCATCCCGGCCAAGAAACTCGCCAGCCTCACCCGCGGCGCGACCGCCGTACGCAAAGCCCTTCGCGAGCAGCAGAGCGAGGCATGGCTGGCCATGCACACCCTCTACCCCGGCATCGGCGACCTGCTGCGCCGCCACCAGGGCCGCGGCACCTCCGTCGTGACCGCCAAAGACGAGGACAGCGTGTGGCAGATCCTGGCCCACCACGGGCTGGAGAGCACCGTCACCCAGGTCATCGGTGAGTGCTCCGACAAGCGCACCGCAGTCCAGGAACTCGCCTCCGCCGATGGGCTGCCCGCATCGGCCATCACGTTCATCGACGACCACATCACCAACGCCCTGGCGGTGCGCGACACCGGCGCGACCTCGCTGTGGGCCTGGTGGGGCTACCACACCCCCGGGCACATTCAGCGGGCCATCACACGCAAGCAGCGACGCGTCTACCTGCCGGAACTTCCCCAGCTCACGGCCTGACCTCCACCCGAAACCGCCTGAAAGAGGAACTTCATGCCCAAGGTGCTTTTCGCCCTGACATCCCACGGCCAGCTCGGCGACACCGGCCGCAACACCGGCTTCTACGTCCCCGAAGTCGCCCACCCCGCCGAGGTCTTCACCGCCCACGGCTGGGAGATCGCCTTCGTCTCCGTCGCCGGCGGACAGCCTCCCCGCGACGGGGTGCGCGACGGCGACACCGTCACCGAAACCTTCCTCAAGACATACGAGCAGCAGCTCGCACAGACGCCCACGGCCGACTCGCTGAACCCTGACGACTACGACGCCATCTTCTACGCCGGCGGCCACGGCACCATGTGGGACTTCGCGGATGCCGCACCGCTGGCCTCACTGGCCGCCGCCATCTACGAGCGCGGTGGCGCAGTGGCCGCGGTCTGCCACGGCCCGGCCGGCCTGGTCAACCTGACCCTCAGCGACGGCACTTCCCTCGTGGAGGGAAAGCAGGTCTCAGCCTTTACCAACGAGGAGGAATACGCCGTCGGCCTCAGCGACGTTGTTCCTTTCGCGCTCGAGACCGCGCTCATCGAAAAGGGTGCAAAGTTCACGAAGACCGAGAACTTTGCCGAGTACGCGGTTTCCGACACCCGTCTCGTAACCGGACAGAATCCCGCCAGTGCAGCGAAGGTCGCCGCACTGACAGTTTCAGCGCTCAGCTGACCTAAACCGGCCAGACTTCCGGTGGGCGGAATCCGTAGTGACGGACGGAGGCCGCCCACTGGTCGATTTTGCCGATATTTTTGCGTGTCGGTACCAACTATTCCTGGAATGCAGCCCCCATGGGAGATAGTCTTGAGTCACGAAACGGATCACGCGTGGCCGCGTGATCCTTCGGGTCTACACGGGGGACTTTGTTTCATGCAACTAGGTTGGCTGCAAACCTTCATAGCTGTCTACAACTCCGGATCATTCACCAAGGCCGCGCAGAGACTCGGGATATCCCAACCGGCGGTCACCCAGCACATCAGAGGTCTCGAAGGGAAACTGGGGCAGCCCCTCTTCGTCCGCACCCCGCAAGGTGCAGAACCCACCCCAGAGGGGGAGACTCTCGCCAACGAGACCAAAGAGGCTATATCGGACCTCGATCGGACCATAGCCCGCAGACTGGGCACCGGCGAGGGGGGCGGCCCGATGAGAATCGGAGGACCGGCCTCCTTCATGTCCGAGCGGATACTCCCCGCGGTCGGCACCCTGATCGGCCAGGGAATGGACATCGGCGTCACGATCGACTCGTCCGGAAACCTCCTCGAGGACCTTAAGGGCGGGTCCCTGGACATGGCCGTATCTGCGATCCAACCTCGATGCCGCGAAATCGAGTCCACACCGCTCGCCGACGAGGACCTCCTCCTGGTCGCCTCGCCCGAAATCGCCGACAGTCTCCCGCGCGGAATCCTGCAGATCGACGGCGTACGCGCGCTGGAAAAACTACCGATGATTTCCTTCGGAAACTCGGAATCCATCACGAAGAACTACTGGATGACCGTCTTCGACACCCCTCCGCCAGTAGACCCTGCTCTCGTCGTGTCCGACCTTCGCGCAGTACTTAAAGCCACCCTCTCCTCCATCGGGATATCCGTACTCCCTGCCTACTTGTGCGCAGAGGCCATCGCACAGGGAAACCTCGTCGTCCTCATGCATCCGGAAGTACCGCCTATTGTCACCTTTCACTTGGCGGTACGCTCAGGAGCCCTAGCAAATCCCACACTTGAGCGCCTTCAGGGGCATCTCGTAGCAGCTTCCAGGGAGTGGTAGAAAATGCAGATAAATAGAGATGAAACGAAGAAGCGGGCTCTCTTCGTACTTACCAGCCACACTTTGCTAGGATCTACAGGGCGTTCTACGGGATTTCATCTCGGAGAAACCGCGGAACCTTGGGCGATCCTTGACGCGGCGGGCATACGCGTCGAGTTCTTGACCATCGATGGAGCTCCCGCGGAAATGATCGGCCATGACCCAGATTCCGAAGTGCAGAACACCTTTCTCAAAAATCCTGAAGTGCAAAACAAACTGAGTAATCCGATCCCCCTCGCTCTCGCTGACGCTACCCGGTATGGAGCTATCTACTTCGTAGGCGGCCACGGTGCCATGTGGGATTTCCGCCCGTCGAAAGAACTCCAGGAACTGACGAGAGACATCTACGAGGCCGGAGGCGTGGTCTCCGCCATCTGCCACGGCCAGGCAGCCCTGGTCGATGTGCAGAGGACCGACGGCCACTACCTGGTCTCGGGTAAGGAACTCACCGCGTTCTCCCACGAGAGCGAACAAGAACGGGGCCTAGACCGAGTCGTGCCCTTCTCTCTCCAGCACGCCCTCCAAGCGCGAGGAGCCATCTACTCCTGTGCATCCGGCCGCAATGCCCACGTTGTCCGTTACGGACGGCTCCTGACTGCCCAGAACCCAGCATCCGCAGCCGGTCTCGGACACCAGCTGGCCGACATGATGCAGCAGAGTTGAGGACATTGCGCTCTTTGGGCACGGACGGGAGGCAGCCGCCCCGGACTACAACGACGTCGGCGCCAGTACCTTCGCGGCCTGCTGTACTCCATGGATTAGTGGGACTCCGATCCCGCACCGGCCAGTCATCTCCCACACGAAGATGGCGCCTTGCACTCGGACGGCCGGTCATATGGCCACGGCCGTCCGGCGCCGCTATGCGGGCCCGGCTTGGAGCTGCGCCCTCTCCCGCTGGCTAGTGCTGGTGTCCACAGGGCGACGGGCGTAGGTCGCGTTCGCCAGGGTCCTTCGCATCGTCCGCCGCCGGCGTCGCCAGTGCGGCGGGCGGTGTCGGCGAGCGGCTTGACAGCACCCGCTCCTCCTGAACGGAGCCTTCGGCATGTACAAGGACTAGCGGGCGCTCCCCGCCGGGGGCGCGGCCTTTGACCACGCCAACCGGGCGATGTACGGCACGCACGGAGAGTGGGTGTATGTGCTGGAGGACTGGGGCATGTCGACCTGGTACGCGGGCTTCCGGAAGGTTGAGGGCATGGCCCCCTACCCGGACGAAGAGATCGTCTGCCTGACGATGAGCTCCTTCAGCCCGCCGCGCTGGATCATTGAGCCTTTTTCAACCTGGCTGTGTGGCCGGGGTGTTGGCGGGTGAGGGCTGTACGGAATAGCGAAGCTCCTGGTAGACGGGTTCTCGACCAAGATCACCCGTGTCCGCCAGGAGCTTCGTGTGCTTTGCACATCGCCTCCTCCACCTACTACCGCTGGCGCCGCGCCGAGAAGGAGCCGTGTGAACGGCTCCGCCGGGATGTGGAGCTGACCGAGCAGATCACGCGGATCCACACCGACAGCCTGGTTGCGTGCGTGGTGGTCCTGCCAACGTCCTGGAGATCCATTCGGGACGTCAGAACCTGGGTCTGGCGGATGAGACGCATCAGCAGGACCATCGCCCGCATTTTTCTATCAGCTGCCGTATCAGTTGCCGTAGCTGCCGGCGGCGTACGGGTCTGGTTGTCCCGTCCAGGGATCCAGGCCTTGCTTCCTCAGGCGTTCTTCCTCGTGTGCGTTCAGGTAGAACGCGGACCGCTTGGCCCAGAGGGAGAGGTCACCGAGCGGACACTCCGCGAACTTCCCGAGCAGGGTGCGCGCAAGGAATTCCACCATCCCGCAGTCGTAACGGCGCCATAGGCCGTCGTCTCGGTTGCGCACCAGCACCGGCCATGTGCGGGGATCGTCGGCGGAGGTGTCCCAGCACAGTAGGTCCGAGCTGGCATCGACGCCCCACGTGATCAGTTCGGGGTCTGTGCCGTCCAGTTCGGGGGATTTTTCCTCTCTGTCCCATGCGGCCTCGGCGTTCACTGTTTCCAGGAGCATGCCGCCGGAGGGAGAGGCCGACTGCGCGTCCCTGTACTCGGGCAGCTCAATGACCAGATAGTTCTGGATCGTCCCCGGGCCGTACCGTTCGATGAACTGCCGGTAGTCGGGCGGGAATTCCTTCCCCCATGTCTGGCTCATCCGGTCCCAGTCGACCGACGTGTTGCTCTCGGCGGGGTGCGGCATGCACTGCTGAAGCGTCGTCCATTCGGACACGTGAGTCACCCTTTCCTGATTTTGGTCTCCATGTGTCGGGAGCCGTCTGTCAGGTCATGGATCCGGTGGGGATCTGCCGGTTGGTGTTCTGGTCGTTGAACATCCCGAGGTTCCGGCCCGCGAGAGTGTTCGACACGAAGACGTTGATCTCGATCCCCGGGGCGCCGGTGGGGGTTATGCCGTAGGCGCTCATCCTGAATCCGATCGGCACGGTCCTGCGACCGCTGTACTTCGGTGTCACCTGGTAGTGAACGTCCTGACCTGCCTTGACGGCGGCGGCGACCTTATCCTCGTAGTTCTTCATGTTGTTGTCGCCCTGTTGGGATCCGATCGACCAGTCGTTCGTGCCGCGCGCGCAGGTCGCCAGGTTTTGCAGATTGCTCCCCGACCCGCTCAACTGCTTGCCGAGGAGATGGCAGGCATTGATGGCTTTCGACGGGACTGTGTGCAGGTAGGCTGCCGCACGCCCCGCCCAGTCGTATCCCGGAGGCTTAGCCCTCGAAATATCCGTCTTTGTGCCCGGGTTTTCGTCGATGTAGGCCTGGGTGAGGCAGGCCGTGACGCCCGTGGCGCGATTGCCGTTGTTCTTGTCCACCTCGTCGAGGACGGCCCAGCCACACCTGTTCCTGTTGTCGGTGTCGGTACTGTTCGGCTGCGATGTGAGCTTGGGCTTCGACACGCCGCTTTCGTCCGTGGACGGAAGGTGGGCCCGGGTGGCTTTGGCAAGGTCGATGATGGTGCGGAGTTTGTTGTACCTGTCCCGGGCCCTGTCGGCGGTTTCCAGGAACTTGGGTAGGTCTGTAGCGACCTTGCCGACTGCTTTGGTGGACTTGGCGGCCTTCCTGAAGGCGCCTACAGAAAGGACGGTGCTGCCCGCGTCGATGGCTACCTCGAGGCAGCTGGCAGCGTCCTTGTGAGCGCACTGGATGATGTCGTCGATGCTGAAGAGGTCGAGGAGGATGTCGGCGCTGTTGTCCTTGAGCCAGTCGGTGACGCTGGTCTCGAGGATTTTTTTGGCTTCGCGGTATTCCTGGACGCAGTTCCGGCCCGGCTCGCAGTTCGCGGCCAGGAGCTGTTCGTCCTGTTGTTGTTGTGCGACGTCGGCGGCTCCGCCGATCCGTGTCCACTCCTGGCCGGTGCCATTCCATCGGTAGGTGGTGGTGAGGTCGGGGGACAGGCCGTAGAGCTGGGTGTCGCTGACGGCGAAGGTGGCGCCGGGTCCGCCGATCTCGGTCCACGCGTCGGGGGTGTTGTTGTACTGGTGGATGTTGCCGGTGTCGCGGTTGGTGGCGAACAGGCCCGCGCCGCCGGCGTAGAGGTTCTGAGCGGGGCCGCCGATGCGGGTCCAGGCGGTGCCTTTGCCGGTCCATTCGTAGACGGCGGTGTGGTCGGGGCTGAGGCGGTAGACGTGGTCGTGGCCGACGGCGAAAGTGGCTCCGGGGCCGCCGATCCGGGTCCACTTGTCAGGCTTGCCGTTGTACTGGTAAAGGTCGCCGGTGTCGGGGTTGGTCGCGAAGAGTCCGGCCCGCCCGGCGTAGATGTGCCCGGCCGGTCCGCCGATTTTGGTCCAGGTGTCGCCGTGCCATTCCCCGATGCCGTCGTGGGGGGTCAGGCGGTAGAGGTGTTCACCGGTGACGGCGAACTGGCCGCTGGAGCCGGCGATCGGGTCCCAGCTGCGGTTGTCGGCGTTGTATTTACGGATCTGTTCGCTGCCAGGCCCGGTCATGAAGACGCCTGCCCAGCCGGCGTAGACCGCGCTCGCGGGACCACTGATCGGCGACCATCCGTCGCTGCCGCGCTTCCACAGGGCACTGCTGTCGGCGCTCAGGGTGTAGAGGTCGTCCTGGGCGGTGACGGCCATGCGGACGCTCTGTTCGTCCAGAGTGTCGGGCGGCCCGGTGGCCTGGACCGAAGCCGAGGTGGGTTCTTGGGCGGCTGGGGGTTCGTCGGTGGCAGGCGGTGCGGGATCTGCCGGCGTGGCCGCAGGGTCCGGATCCGGCGCGGGCGGGGGGGTGCGCGGGGCTCCGAGGGAGGTCCAGGTGGTGTCGGTGCCGGACCATGCGGACACGGTGGTGTGGTCGGGGCTCAGCCCGTACAGGCGGTGGTCGCCGGCGGTGAAGGAGGATCCTGCCGAGCCGATACCGCTCCAGTCCTCCCCTTCACCGCTGTAGCGGAAGATGCTGCCGGTGTCGGGGTTGGTGGCGAACAGTCCGGCGCCGCCGGCGATGAGGTCCTGAGCGGGGCCGCCGACCTTCGTCCAGTCGGTGCCGGTGCCGGACCACTGGTAGACCGCGGTTCGGTCCGAACTGAGCCCGTAGAGGCGGTCGCCGGTGGCCGCGAAAGCGGCGCCGGCGTCTCCCACCCGGGTCCAGTCCCCTCCCTCCCCGCTGTAGCGGAAGATGCTGCCGGTGTCGGGGTTGGTGGCGAACAGTCCGGCGCCGCCGGCGTAGAGGTCCTGAGCGGGGCCGCCGACCTTCGTCCAGTCGGTGCCGGTGCCGGACCACTGGTAGACCGCGGTTCGGTCCGAACTGAGCCCGTAGAGGCGGTCTCCGGCGATCGCGAAGGCGGCGCCCGGC
>NZ_JAPVLS010000128.1:5273-7485 GCF_027158125.1 Streptomyces sp. H39-C1 | reverse complement strand
GTAGAGGTCCTGAGCGGGGCCGCCGACCTTCGTCCAGTCGGTGCCGGTGCCGGACCACTGGTAGACCGCGGTTCGGTCCGAACTGAGCCCGTAGAGGCGGTCTCCGGCGATCGCGAAGGCGGCGCCCGGCTCGCCGATCGGCGTCCAGAGCTCGGGGGTGCCCGTGTAGCGCAGGATCGTGCCGGTGTCCGGGTTGGTGGCGAACAGCCCCGCACCGCCGCCGTACAGGTGGGCGGCGGGGCCGCCGATCTTCGTCCAGTCGGTGCCGGTGCCGGACCAGGCGAAGACGGCCGTGTGGTCGGCTGCCAGGGCGAAGAGGTGGTCGTCGGCGGTGGCGGTGACGGATTCCAGGGCGATGGGCGCGCCGGCCGGAGGGTCGGCGTGTGCCGGGACGACGGCCAGCAGGCCCGCGGTCAGGGCGACGGCCAGCGTTACGCCGATCCGCCGCAGAACCGCTCCCGGCCGGGAGCGCCTCCTTGCGGGGGACGGAAGCTGTCGCCAGCGCCGGTTCCCGGTGCGGGCTGGGGGAGTTGGAGGATTCACAGGGTCTCCAGAGTTTGTCCGAGAAGTGCTGGAGACCCACGCTGTGGCCTGGTGTGATTGTCCTTCGATTGCTGGGCGGGAAAACGCAGGTCAGTTGCGGACAAACCCGGTTTGGCCACGGACAACCAAGGGTCGGCGATGGCACGAGCAGGACGTCCGCAGGGCAGCCCGAAGGGGCAGACCCCGCAGGCCAACGAGTTAGCCGCCCTGGTGCGGGAGCTGACGGGCAGCGTCACGGTGCGAGAGCTCGCCGAGCTCTACCCCGCCAGCAAGACCAGCTGGGGTAACTACCGCTCCGGCGCGAAAATTATTACCGCCGGGCTCTTGGAGCAGCTGCTGCAGGACCGGGTTCCGGACGCTCCCGGGCGGGAGCGCTGGAGGCAGCGGGCGAACGCCCTGCTCGGTGCGGCACTGGCCGCCGAGGGCGGCCAGCAGCCGCCGGCCAGTACTCCGCGCGACGCGCTGGCCCACGCGGTGCGGGCGCAGCGTCAGGCCGAGGCGGACCTGCGTGAATCGGCGAAACTCGTCCACGTCCTGCGCGACATCATCACCCGCCTCCAAGCCGAGACACCGCCCGCCGGCAGCACCGTGGGAAGCCCGGCCGCCGAGGCACCGCACCAGAATCCGGCGGAGCCTGTGCCGCCGCAGGCCGGTGCGCTGAGCCAGGCCACCGAGCAACTGGCCCGCGCGCAGGAGATCCAGACCGCCGCGCAGGTGGCCCACGCCCGCGCTCACCAGGAGCAGGAGCGTTACCAGCAGCAGGCACAGGACATCTCGAGCACGGGGGCCGACCAGGCACCAACGTCCGGGGAGCTCGTGCCGGCGCGCCCGGACGCCGACGGGGAGATCGCGGTGCTGCTGGTGCAGGTACGTGCCGCGCTCGAGGGGCAGCACTGGGAGCTGTCGCGGCTCAACGACCGGCTGGGCTGGAGCGGTGAGGGCTCGGCCGCCGGTCAACGCGTTGTCCGCGGCGAACTCATCGACGCATCGGACAACCCCGCCACCAGCGCGAACATCCCCGGCGGTCGTGCCGTGCGTGCCGTGCGGCGCTGGCGTACGCGCTGGGTTGTGCTGGCCGCCGTCTGCGCGGTCCTGGCCGGTGCCGCCGGCACCACCTTGGCCCTGCACACCCGTGACACGGGCACGGTGGCCTCCGACGGCAAGCACCCCGCGATCACCGCGCCGGCTGCACCGCCTACCGCCTCCGACAGCAGCCCACCGACGTCACCCCAGCCCACTACCCCTGCGGCCAGCGAGTCGGCTCCGGCCGCGGCGCAGCATTCCGAACAGGCTCAGCCCGCCCCAGCGTTGTCCGTGACGGCCAAGGACGATCTGTATGTGCTGCGGTCCGATCACCGTGCGGTGTGGCGGTGGTCCGGTGACGGCCAGGGGTGGGCGCAGATCGGCGGGCCCGCCTCCGCGGTCTACGCGGGCCGGGCGGGCACCTTCGCCACCCACCCCGACACGGGAAAGATCTACAAGTTCCAAGGTGCCCGCGAGTGGGTTCCAATCGGGGAAGCAGGGGCGGCGTTCGCCATGAGCGGCGAGCACCTGTACCGGCTGGCGCCTGACCACTCGGGGGTGTTCGTGTGGTCCGGCCAGGGGACATCGTGGACGAGGATCGGCGGCCCTACGAGGAACATCTACGCCGGAGGCGCGGGCCTGTTCG